>CAMHIM010000005.1 GCA_946185225.1 uncultured Prevotellaceae bacterium | reverse complement strand
CAGTTCATCTTCCGCATGCGTGAGTTCGAGCAGATGGAGATGCAGTTCTTCGTACAGCCCGGCACTGAGCTGGAGTGGTTCCCCAAGTGGAAGGAGACTCGTATGAAGTGGCATCAGGCCCTGGGCTTCGGTGCTGAGAACTACCGATTCCACGACCACGACAAACTGGCCCACTACGCCAACGCCGCTACCGACATCGAGTTCAAGATGCCGTTCGGCTTCAAGGAGGTGGAGGGCATCCACTCGCGCACGAACTTCGACCTCTCGCAGCACGAGAAATTCAGCGGCAAGTCGATTAAGTACTTCGACCCGCAGACCAACGAATCGTACACCCCGTATGTGATCGAGACCTCTATCGGTGTGGATCGTATGTTCCTCTCCGTGATGTGCCACTGCTTCGAGGAGGAGAAACTGGAGAACGGCGAGACCCGTACGGTGCTGAAACTGCCCGCAGCACTGGCTCCCGTGAAGTGTGCCGTGATGCCGCTGGTGAAGAAGGACGGACTGCCCGAGAAGGCCCGCGAGATTATCGACCAGTTGAAGTTCCACTTCAACTGCCAGTATGACGAGAAGGACAGCATCGGCAAGCGCTACCGCCGCCAGGATGCCATCGGTACGCCTTACTGTGTCACCGTAGACCACGACACGCTCAACGACGGCTGTGTCACTCTGCGCTTCCGCGACACCATGGAGCAGGAACGCGTGGCTATCAGCGAACTGAACAGTATCATCGAGGACAAGGTGAGCATTGCCTCGCTCTTGAAGAAACTCTAAGCATGAAGAAAAGACACCTACTTTGGTTCGTGACGCTGCTGCTCTCCCTGGGAGCAGTCACATCGTGCAGCGAGACGGAGAACGAAGACATTGACGAGTATGCTAACTGGCAGCAGCGCAACGACAATTACTTTGCTGCGCTGAAAGGGAAGTATTCCCGGCTGAAAGTGTACTACCAGAATCCTGACATCGAAGGTCCTTCTACCAGTTACATCTACTATGAAGTGCTGGAAGAAGGAGAGGGAACCGACAGCCCCGCCAGTGCCGACACCGTCCTGCTGGCCTATCGTGGCAGACTCATCCCGTCTGTCAGCTACAGTCAGGGCTATGAGTTCGACCGTACGTTTACGACCAAGGACTTCGAGTGGAATACTGCAGGCTTTGTACGCGGTACAGCCTCCAGTTTCGTCAACGGATTTACGACGGCTTTGTTCCACATGCATCCCGGTGACCGCTGGCGTGTCTATATCCCCTATGCCCTGGGTTACGGTGCAACGGCAAAAACAGGTATCCCCGCCTACAGCACCCTTATCTTCGAGATTGCCATGAAAGACTGGTGGAATCCCGGCGAGAAGCGTCCCGACTACTATTAAGCGGCAAGAAAGCGTTAAAAGGAGGGGTGGAGGAATTACTTTCCTCCACTTTTTTTGTTAAATAGTTCGCCTGTTAGGAAAAAAACGCTATCTTTGCCCAAAACTTAAGACTATGCAGAAGTACGCGGACTACATCAAACGGATTGAGATTGACTCGCTCTGGAGTGGCAAGAAGCACATTGTATGGGAACTGAACCCCAGGGTGAATATCCTCAGCGGTATTAACGGACAGGGTAAGTCGACTATCATTAACAAGGTGGTCAAGGGCTTGTCGCAGGGCGGCGAATTCCCCAGCCACATGTTGAAGGGAGTGAAGATAGACGTTGAGCCTGTGGATGCCCGCTGGATACGCTACGACATGATACGCTCCATTGACAGCCCCCTGCAGCCTTCTGCCGAGGGAGACGGTTTCATCAACGGCATGGACGCCATGAAGAACTCTCCCCTGTGGGGACGGGTAGAAGGAGCCTCGCTGCTGGACTTCCAGCTGTACAACCTGCAGCGTAAGTACCTGGACTATCAGGTGAACATTGGCAACCGCATTATTGCCGAGCTGCAGAAGGGTAACATGGACGCAGCCCAGTTACTCAGTCAGAAGAAGACCCGTTTCCAGGACATTGTCGACGACCTGTTCAGCGAGACGGGAAAGAAAATTGTTCGTACGGAAAACGAGATACGCTTCACTCAGATAGGCGAGATGCTCATGCCCTACCAACTCTCCAGCGGCGAGAAACAGATGCTGGCTATCCTGCTGACCGTGTTGGTGGAGGACGATCAGGCCTATGTGCTCTTCATGGACGAGCCGGAGGTGTCGCTGCACATCGAGTGGCAGAAGCGCCTCATCGATCTCTGCCTGGAACTGAACCCTCATGTGCAGATTATCTTGACCACCCATTCGCCAGCCGTCATCATGAACGGCTGGATGGACTCGGTGACGGAGGTTTCAGACATTACGGTTTGATTCCTCTGAAGGCGGAATCTTGAGAACTCGAAATAAAAGAAAACTAAAAATACAGCCCTCTTGTCCCATCGCTTAAAAGATAACATCAACAGCCGCTATGTCGAGGCAGCCAACTCGCTGACCTCGAAACGGGCACGACGCCGTATCATAGCCTACGTCGAGAGCTACGACGACGTCTACTTCTGGCGTACGGTGCTCAGCCGCTTTGAGGACGACAAGCGCTATTTCGAGGTGATGCTGCCCTCGAAGGTCACGCTGACGCGCGGCAAGAAGTCGGTACTGATGAACTTCCTGGATGGAGAACCGCTGGGCAGGGACATGATAGCCTGTGTCGATGCCGACTACGACTACCTCATGCAGCGGGCCACCAACCAGTCGGTCCGCGTGCTGGACAGTCCCTATGTGTTCCATACCTACGTCTATGCCATCGAGAACTACCAGTGCTACGCTCCGTCGCTCCATGATGTCTGCGTCTCGGTGACGCTGAACGACCACCGCATCTTCGACTTCCGCGACTACTTCGTACGCTTCTCTGAGGCTTTGTTCCCGCTGTTCGTGTGGAGCATCATGCTCTACCGTAACGGTCACTATCCGAAGTTCTCCATCAGCGACTTCAACCGTGTTGCTGACCCCGGAGGCTTCTCGGTTCGTGCCCCAGAAGGCTCACTGGCCAACGTGCGCCGAAAGGTGGGGACGCGCATCCGTGAACTTCAGCGCATGTTCCCGGACGCCAAGGACGAGTATCTTGCGCTTAAGGAAGAACTGAAGCAGTTGGGTGTTACCCCGCAGACCACCTATCTCTATATACAGGGACATCACCTGTTCGACACTGTCGTGGCTCCCATCCTGACGAAGGTATGCAACCTCCTGCGGCAGGAACGGCAGAACGAGATAAACTACTCCTGGGCACATCGTACCCAGAAGCGTAACGAAATGTCTTGCTACGAGAACTCTCTGCAGGACGTCAAGACCATGCTCAAGAAGAATACCGGTTACATCTTCTCAGAACCCTTCCAGCGGCTACTGGACGATGTCCGGAGGTATCTGGAAGAACCTTTACCGACTCAGTGAGGTCCTGCCGTTACCCTGCCGAGGTTCAGTCGGCACGGACAAAGACGGGGATGCGGGCCAGCGTGACAGGGGTCGTGACAGTCTGGCCTCCCTGATAGAACGTGCCCGTGTGGTAGTCGTACCAGCCCGCCCGGTTCTTGGGCAGGTAGGTCTTCCACTCCGTAACGCCGGGCTCCGTGACAGGGCTGACGAGCAGCGACGGACCGAACATGTACTCATACTGCTGACGCAGTGCCTCCGGGTCGTCGGCGAAGTCAAACACGAGGGGACGCATCAGCGTATAGCCCTCCTCGGACACCTTTCGTGCACACTCCTTGATATAGGGAAGCAAGCGGTAGCGCTCCCTCAGGCACTCGGTGATGATAGCCTGTGCCTCCGGGCCGTAGTTCCACGGCTCCGTATTGCTCATGTATCCGTGTACGCGCATCAGCGGCAGATAGACACTTGTCTCTATCCATCGCAACATCCTTTCAATGTAATCCTTGTTCTTGTACTGGTCGCCGGGACGGAAGAATCCGCCGGCGTCGTAAGTCCACCAGGGGATGCCCGCTGCCTGGACACCCAGCCCTGCCACTATCTGGCGGCGGAAGGTCTCCCAGTCGTTTCCGACGTCTCCGCTCCACAGGGCAGACCCGTAGCGCTGGATACCGGGGAATCCGCAGCGTGTCAGTATCATTGGCTCGCGTCCTTCACGAAGCAGACCTTCACAGACGGTCTTGTTGACCAGCAGCGGATAGACGTTGCGGACCTGTTCTCCTGACCACCGCCCGTTGTTGACGCGGCGTCCGGCGAGGTCATCGTTCTCCGGCTCCGTGGCATCCTGCCACCAGGCGTCGATGCCCAGGGGCAGCAGCCGTTCCCTGAAGTTCTTCCAGTAGGCATCGGCTGCCTCGGGATTGAAGAAGTCTATCCAGTCCGTTCCGGGAATATAGTAGCCGCAGCCTTCCATCTGGCGTCCTACCTCAGAGCCCTTGTCTATCTTCGACCATACGCTCAACATCAGTCTGACGTTCATCCTGTGCAGACTGTCGGTCAGTGCTTTCGGGTCGGGGTAGTTCGCCTCGTCGAAGCGCATGGAGTTCCAGCCGTATTTCCCCCAGTACTGCCAGTCCTGGACGATAATGCTCAACGGCATCTGCTCGTCGCGGAAACGTTTGGCCGTCCGCAGTATCTCGTCAGATGAGTGGAACCGTTCACGGCAGTGTATGTAGCCTAAAGCCCATTCCGGCATTCGCGGACAATGTCCTGTCAAGTCACGGTAGGTAGCGATGACCTCGTCCGGCGTGCCGACGAAGACGGTATAGTCAACGGCTTCGGCTACGGGCGAACGGAAGACAGTCTCGTCTTTCACCCGTCCGTAGTAGAGTACGGGCTTGTCGTCCTTAGTCAGCTGTGCGGTTACGGTGTGTCGTCCAGCCTTGAGGAACACCTTCTTCGAGGCAGTGGGGGGTAGCCACATGTTCTGCATCTCTATGACCGTCTGGCCGTCAATGGCCAGGTTGTGGCGCCGGGCCATCTTCTGTCCGACGTCCAGCAGCAGGGAGTATTCGCCCGTCTCAGGGAGGTCCAGCGTAGCCTCAAAGACGTTCCGTTCGCGTACCTCGCGCTTGCCGCCCTCAGTAGAGGTGACGTCCACCACCTCACGCTCACCTGTCCCGTTGCGTTTCTTCAGGGCGACGTGACGGTCGTGAGGGTTATACTCCGTCATACCGTAGTTGTTCCATAGGATGCCGTAGCCCTTGCTCGATAGCAGCATTGGTATGGAAATCTGTGTGTTCACCTGTGTCAGTCGCCGTGACAGTCCGCGCACGTTGCTGTAGCCGTCCTGAAACTGTCCCAGGCCATAGAGGCACTCGTCCTTCGGTGATGCGAAGGTTAGTGTTGCCTCGCCTCCGGGAGTCAGCCGGTGGTTGGTGGCAGTGAATATCGTCTTGCCTCCCTTGCCCTTGATGGTCAGTGTGTGTCGTGCAGCATCGGTTTCCACGGTGAGGTCGCTGCGCTTGCTCTCCGTATTGCTGACATATATCCAGTCAGGCAGTCCTGCAGAGGGGAGTGCCTTGGAGGGCGTGTACTGTATTCTTACGGCATTAGGAGCTACGTTGGTGATGGTCAGCCGACCGTCACCAAAGGATACTTTCCGTCGGGCACTGGCTGGGCACACCGCCAGCATCGTGGCCAGAAAAAGAGTGATGGTATGTTTCATGTTCAGTTGATGATTAAGTTGTCAGTTGTTGGGTAGGAGACGGTCGTCAGACGTAGGTCTCCAGGAATTTGATGGTTCCTTCCACTTTCAGGATGTGGGTAGTGGCTGGTATGAGCACGGTCTCTCCCTCCCGGAAGAGGGTGGTGTGGCCGCTGTCGTCGGTCAGTTCGCAGGAACCACGCAGTCCGATGAGGATGACGAAAGAGTCCAGTTCGGAGTAGTCGAGGGTCATCGGGTCGTCCAGGTCGTAGACAGCGGTGGTGAAGTAGGGACAGGAGATGAGCTGTACTCCCTCGTCCTGCAGAGGCTGATAGAATATGTGGTAGTCTTCCTGCACGGTGTAGTCAATGGACTCTGCGGCTTCGTGTGTATGAAGCTCGCGGTAGTTCCCGTTCTTGTCGCGTCGCTTGAAGTCATAGATGCGGTAGGTGGTGTCCGAGGTCTGCTGTATCTCTGCCAGGAAACATCCTGCACCGATGGAGTGTATGCGTCCTGCAGGGATGTAGAAGCAGTCTCCTTCCTGTACGGGGTGTAGCGTCAGGGCGTCACAGATGGTGTCGTTGTGTACCATGCGCTTGTACTCATCGGGGGTGAGTTTCTTCTTCAGCCCGTTATATATCTTGGCACTCGGTTCGGAGTCCATCATGAACCACATCTCTGTCTTGCCGTGTGGTTTCCCTTGTCTCCGGGCAGTCTCATCGTCAGGATGTACCTGGATGGAGAGGTTGTGGCTGGCATCGATGAACTTTATCAGTAGCGGGAACTCGTTGCCAAAGCGGGCGTAGTTCTCCTGGCCTACCAGCCGCCCCTTGTGACGGGCTACCAGTTCGTTGACAGTCTTGCCTGTCTCCGGGCCTTCTGCCACGACGGTCTCTTGTCCTTGGACGCCGGAGATTTCCCAACTCTCGCCGACATTGTGCAGTCGTGAGTCGAGGTGCTTGAAAGGGATTATCTTGTCGCCCCCCCAGAGGGTTTGCTTGAGCAGCGGCTTGAACTTATATATCATATTTCTTTTTAGTTGTCTTTCCAGAATGAGCGGGTAAAGAGCACCAGCACGGTCATGATTTCCAGACGTCCCATGAGCATAAGCAGACAGAGAATCCACTTGATGTATTCCGGCAGCACGGACCACGAGAGAACGGGACCGACATGGTTCGACAGGGATGGGCCGACGTTGCTGACGCAGCTCAGTGCGATGGTGATGGCGTTGGTGGGGTCGATGCCTGCCACGAGCATGATGCTGGTGGTAAAGAGCGTCATGAGTACAGCCAATGCAAAGAAGGCAAAGAGCGAAACGATTTTCGTCTGTGGGATGCTCTGTCCGTTGATTTTGACGGGCAGTACGGCATTGGGGTGCAGGATGCGCCGGAACTCGTTGTGCACTACCTGCAGGAGCATGGCACCGCGCACACACTTGAAGCCTCCGCTGGTGCTCCCGGCACAGGCACCGAGGAACATGATGCCGCCGAGGATAATCCACGTAATGTGTGGCCACATGCCTACCTCGTCGTTGAACATTCCCGTTGTGGTGATGAACGATACGACTTGGAACAGGGCATTCCGGAAGGCCTGCTCCCAGCCGTAGTCCATGCGACTCATGAGCAGGTACATGACCCACAGCGTTGCTCCTGCCACGATGCTGAGGTAGAACTTGAACTCGGTGTTGCGCAGCAGGGCAGAGAACTTCATCTTGATGAGTGTTATATATAATAAGGTGAAGTTGATACCTGAGAGGAACTGGAATAGGATGGCCACGTAGTCGATGGTGGCGGAGTGGAAGTGTAGCGTGCTGTCGTTATGGATGGCGAAGCCGCCTGTTGCTGTGGTGGTCATGGAGTAATTGGTGGCTTCGAACCAGTCCATGCCGGCCAGTACGAAGGCACCGGCACAGGCGATGGTGAGCAGCAGGTAGATGGACCATATCCACTTGGCGTTGGTTGTCAGCCGTGGATGCATCTTTGCGCGGATGGGACCTGTGGCTTCGGCGGCAAAGACCTTGACGCTTCCTCCCACCAGCGAAGGCAGGATGGCGATGGTGAAGAAGACGATTCCCAGTCCGCCAATCCACTGCATCAGGGATCGCCAGAAAAGGATGCCGTGCGGCAGTCGTTCCACGTTGTCGATGATGGATGCTCCGGTGGTTGTGAAACCCGACATGGTCTCGAAGAAGGCATCCGTCAGATTGGGGATGCTGCCATGGATGAGGAAGGGGAACATGCCGAAGATGGAGAAGATGACCCATACCGCAACCACCACCACATAGGCGTCCTGGCGGTTCAGGGTGTTCTCGGCGTTGCGTCCTATGTTCAGGAATAGCAGCGCACTGCCGTTGGTGAGGGCGGTGGAGATGAGGAAGGCCATGACGTCGTCCTCCTTGTAGCAGAACGCTATTGTCAGGCACAAGGCCATGAAGAAGGCCTCGATGAACAGCAGTGAGCCGATGATTTTGCTGACAATGCGGAAGTTTACCATGTGTGTCGGTGGGTTTTATAGTTTGAAGGCGTTGAGCGGGGAGATTTTCTTGAAGGACTTCTCTATCTTGCTGAGCTGGTGCTCGTGACAGAACACCATGACGGAGTCGCCGGCGTTGATTTGTGTGTTGCCATTGACGAGGATGCCCTTCCCGTCCCGGACGAGTCCTCCGATGGCGACACCTGAGGGAAGTCCCAGGTCCTTGACGGGCTTGCGTGTCACCCGTGAGCCTTCGGCGGCGATGAACTCGGCCACGTCGGCATCGACGAGCATCAGTTGTCGCATGTTGCGCACGTCGGCTTTCATGAGCATCTGGAAAATGTGGCTGGCGGCCACCGTCTTCTTGTTGATGATGGTACCGATGTCCAGGCTCTCAGCCATCTCGACGTAGTCCAGGTTCTCGACCATGGCGACAGTCTTGCGTATGCCCAGCTTCTTGGCCGTCAGACAGGTCAGGATGTTGGTCTCGGCGTTGCCGGTGAGTGCGACGAAGGCCTGCGTGTTGCGGATACCCTCCTCCTCGAGGAGTCCCAGGTCGCGTCCGTCACCGTGGATGACCATTGTGTCCTGTCCGCTGAGCAGCTCGTTCAGCTTCTCGCAGCGTGCAGCATCACGTTCGATGATTTTGACGTTCATGTAGTCGGGCATGGTCAGCGCGGCGCGTACTGCCGTCTTGCCTCCTCCCATGATGATGACGTTCTGCACGTCGGCATAATGCTCCTTGCCTACGATTTTCCGGATGTAGGGTATGTAGTCGGGCGTGGTCATGAAGTAGGCCAGGTCATTCTCGCTCAGCTGGTCCAGTCCTCCGGGAATGATGGTTTCTCCGCCCCGCTTGATGGCAACGATGTGGTAGGGGTCGTCGGGACCGCAGAGGTCTTTCAGCGGCTGGTTGAGTATCTCGGCAGTCTTCCGCAACTTGATGCCCAGCAGGATGAGTGCTCCGTTGTGCACGTCCCATCGCTGGCGCACCCACGACTGCTTCAGTCCGTTGATGATGTCCTGTGCAGCCAGTACTTCGGGGTAGATGAGTGAGTCGATGCCCAGTTTACGGAACAGTTCGGTGTGCTGTACTGACAGGTATTCGTAGTTGTCAATGCGTGCCACTGTTTTCCTGGCTCCGAGGGCGTGTCCGAGTGTGCAGCAGGTTATGTTAGCCGACTCCTCGGGGGTGACGCCCACGAGCAGGTCGGCTCCGTCAACGCCCGCATCCTTGAGTGCCTGGATGCTGGTGGGCTGTGCGTGGTAGGTCATGACGTCATAGTCGCCCAGTCCTGCCAGCCGCTCCTCGTCGTCGTCGATGAGTGTGCAGTCAATTTTCTCGCGGGAGAGTAGCTTGGCCAGGTGGGTCCCCACGGCTCCGGCTCCGGCAATGATAATCTTCATGTTGCTTTGTGCTTAATTGGTGGTGACAGCCTGTCGGATGGAGGCTGCGTCCAGTCCTACTATCTTCTGTAGCTCGGCTACGGTGCCGTGTTCCACAAAGTGGTCGGGCAGTCCGAGTCGTATGACTTGTGGCGAGTAGCCGTGGTCGCTCATCCACTCCAGCACGGCGGACCCCAGTCCTCCGGTGCGTACGCCGTTCTCGACGACCACTACTTTGCGGAACCGCCTGGCCACCTCCATGAGTATGTTCTCGTCCAGAGGCTTGAGGAAGCGCATGTCGTAGTGGGCGACGCCTTCCAGGTCGCTGATGGCTGTTGCCACGTCGTTGCCGATAGGGCCTATGGAGAGGACGGCCACGTCGGAGCCGTCACGCAGCTTGCGTCCGGTGCCGACGGGAATTTCGGCGAACTCGCAGTGCCAGTCCTTGCGTACGCCGCCGCCTCGGGGGTAGCGAATGACGAACGGCCCCTTGCCGGGCAGTTGTGCGGTGTACATCAGCCGGCGCAGCTCGTGTTCGTCCATGGGTGAGCAGACGGTGAGGTTCGGGATGGGTCGCAGGAAGGCCAGGTCGAAGGCTCCGTGGTGGGTGGGGCCGTCCTCGCCGACGAGTCCGGCGCGGTCGAGGCAGAGCACTACGGGCAGCCGCAGGATGGCTACGTCGTGGATGATGTTGTCGTAGGCGCGCTGTGCAAAGGCGCTGTAGATGTTGCAGAAGGGCTGCAGCCCGTCCTTTGCCATACCGGCGGAGAAGGTGACGGCGTGTCCCTCGGCAATGCCCACGTCGAAGGTGCGGTCGGGCATGGCAGCCATCATGATGTTCATGGAGCAGCCTGTCGGCATGGCCGGCGTGACGCCGACGATGCGGGGGTTGTGTTCGGCCAGTTCCAGCAGCGTGTGTCCGAAGACGTCCTGGTACTTCTGGGGCTTGTTACGGGCGTCGTCCTTGATGATTTCTCCCGTCTCCGCGTTGAACTTCCCCGGGGCGTGCCATACGGGCTTGTAGTCTTCGGCGGGGGCGTAGCCGTGGCCTTTCTTGGTGTGCAGGTGGAGCAGTTTAGGCCCCTTCATGTCCTTGAGTTGTCGCAGGATGCGCACCAGTTCCTTGATGTTATGTCCGTCGAAGGGTCCGAAGTAGCGGATGTTCATGCCTTCGAAGATGTTCTGCTGGTGGGAGATGGCGCTCTTCAGGGCGTTGTTCAGCCGCAGGAGTCCGTTGCGGCGGTCGTCGCCCAGCATTCCCTTGGCGTGCAGCCAGCGGGAGGCCTTGAAGCGCAGCCGGTTGTAGGTCTCGTTGGTGTTCAGCCCCAGCAGGTATTCCTTCATGCCGCCCACCGAGCGGTCGATGGACATGTTGTTGTCGTTCAGGATGATGAGCATGTCGTTGGGCGACGAGGAGGCGTTGTTCAGTCCCTCGAACGCCAGTCCGCCCGACATGGCTCCGTCGCCGATGACGGCCACGACTCTCCGTTGGCCCGATGAGGCTACGGCCATCCCCAGTGCGGCAGAGATGCTGTTCGAGGCGTGTCCGCAGATGAAGGCGTCGTAGTCGCTCTCCTCGGGCGAGGGGAAGGGGCGCAGCCCGTGCAGCTTGCGGTTGGTGCAGAACTGTTCGCGCCGTCCTGTCAGTATCTTGTGTCCGTAGGCCTGGTGGCCGACGTCCCACACGATGCGGTCCTCCGGTGTGTTGAAGACGTAGTGCAGGGCCACCGTGAGCTCCACCACGCCAAGGCTTGAGGCCAGGTGGCCGGGGTTCACGGAGAGCTCCCGGACGATGTCCTGACGCAACTCGTCGCACAGTTGCGGGAGTTGCTCCACGCTGAGTTTCCGCAGGTCGGACGGATATTGTATTTTGTTTAGAAGTTCAAAATCCTTTTGTTCCACGTACGTATATTTTGGTGCAAAGGTAGTATAAAGTGAGAGAAAAACCAAATATATTTTTGTTTTTCCGAGCGCTCTCCGGGAAAGATGCCGTTTTGAGGGGCGCAACATGCCGTTTTGAGGGCCGCAACATGCCGTTTTGAAGGCCGCAACATGCCGTTTTGCGGGGCGCAACATGCCGTTTTGCGGGGCGCAACATGCCGTTTTGCGGATTGAAGGAGCCGGGTTTCCAAAAATAATCTTTTTACTGCGGATTTATTTGGCTTTTCCCTTGGTTTGTATTACCTTTGTCTCTTCTAAGACGAAAAAACGTGATACTATGCGATACGGAGTGATAGGAACGGGAGCCATCGGCGGCTACTACGGCAGCAAGCTGGCCCGCGCCGGGCAGGAGGTGCACTTCCTGCTGCACAGAGATTATGAGTTTGTAAGGGACAACGGGCTGCAGGTAGACTCCTGCGACGGCTCGTTCCACCTGGACCGTGTGAATGCCTATGCCCGTCCGACGGACATGCCGCCGTGCGACGTGGTGCTGGTGGGGCTGAAAACCGTCAACAACCACCGTCTGCACGAGCTGCTGCCGCCGCTGCTGAAGGAGGACACGCTGGTGGTGCTCATCCAGAACGGCATCGGTGTCGAGGAGGATGTCCAGCGTGACTTCCCCGGTGTGCAGCTGGCAGCCGGACTGGCCTTTATCTGCTCGTCGAAGACCGAGCCGGGACGCGTCAGCCACCAGTGTTACGGAAGCATCAACCTGGCCAGCTACTCCTGCCGCGATGAGGCTCTGATGCAGGCCGTTGTCGGCGAGTTCCGACAGGCCGGCATCGAGACGGGACTGGTGGAGTATAATGAGGCCCGCTGGAAGAAAGCCGTGTGGAACATGCCCTTCAACGGAATGACCGTCGCCCTGCATGCCCAGACCGACCAGTTGCTGAAGAACCCCGACACGCGCCGGCTCATCCGCGAACAGATGATGGAAGTGGTCGGCGCTGCACGCCATCTCGGCGTCAGAAACCTTGACGAGGCCTTTGCCGACAAGATGATACAGACGACGGACGTCATGACGCCTTACTCGCCATCCATGCGGCTGGACTACGACTTCCACCGTCCTATGGAGATACATTACTTGTATACGCGACCCATAGAAATTGCGCGTTCTGCGGGTTTCCCCATGCCGAAGCTGGAAATGCTGGAAGCCGAGCTGAAATTCTTGGAAAAAAACTTGTCGGATACATAAAAACTTTATATATTTGCAGACGAATGCCTGACGTCTGAAATACTATGAAGTATCTGGCCCTGCCCGAAACTTGTGAACGCCCGTTGTCGTTCTATCTGGCCATGGAGGAGTACGCTGCCCGTCGCTTGCGCGAGGGAGAGCTGTTCTTTACGTGGCAGGTAGCGCCGAGTGTCATCTTCGGGCGTCACCAACTCCTTGAGAATGAAGTCGATACGGACTACTGCCGTCAGCACGGCATCCGCCTCTTCCAGCGGAAGAGCGGCGGCGGATGCGTCTATGCCGACCGTGATAACCTGATGCTCTCCTTCATCACACAGGAGGAGAATGTCGCCCTGACTTTCAACAAGTTTGTCAACATGATACTGCTTGTCCTACGGAAACTGGGAGTACCTGCTGTCGGCACGACCCACAACGACGTGATGATAGGCGACAACAAGGTCAGCGGTACGGCGTTCTACCACTTGCCGGGAGGCAGCATTGTCCATGGAACCTTGCTCTATGACACCAATATAGAGCACATGGCTCACGCCATCACCCCCAGCAAGGAGAAATTGCAGTCGAAGGGCATCCAAAGCGTACGCCAGCGCATCACCCTACTGAAAGACTACATCCCGCTGACCCTGGAAGAACTGAAGGACTTCATCCGCACCACCTTGTGCGACGGCGAACGGGTGCTCACGCCATCGGAGGTGGCCGACATCGAGGCACTGGAGCGGCGCAACAGCCTGGAACGCCCGCTGAAAAAGGAAACAGAGTAAACAAACATTCAATAACTCAGAATCTGAACAATGGCCATTAAACAAGAATTGGAAAAGAAGGAAAAACGTACCTGTCTGTACGACAAGCATGTCGCCCTGGGAGCTCTCATGGCCCCCTTCGGAGGCTTCGAGATGCCTATTCAGTATGCCGGCATTGCACCGGAACACTTTGCAGTCCGTGAACACGCCGGTCTGTTCGACGTGTCGCACATGGGCGAAGTGACTGTCCAGGGCCCCGATGCCGAACGCTACGTGCAACACATCTTCACGAACGACATAGCAGGAGCTCCCGTCGGGAAAATCTACTATGGCATGATGTGCTACGAGAACGGCGGCACCGTCGACGACCTGCTGGTGTACAAGATGGGAGAGAACGACTTCTTCCTCGTCATCAATGCCTCGAACATCGACAAGGACTGGGCGTGGATGCAGCAACAGGCAGCAGGCTTCGACATCGACTTGCAGAACCGCAGCGACTACTACGGGCAGATAGCCCTCCAGGGACCGGAATCGGAGCACATCATGGAGACAGTACTGGCGCTGGAGTGCTCGGAACTCACCTTCTACACCTGCAAGGAAGTAGTACTTCCCCCTGCCTCCGGGAGGACGGCCGAGGAGACCGTCATCATCTCCCGCACCGGCTACACCGGCGAGGACGGCTTCGAGGTATACGGCTCACACGGCTTCATCAACGAGTGCTGGGACAAGCTGATAGCCGCCGGCGTACAGGCCTGCGGGCTGGGCTGCCGCGACACGCTGCGCTTCGAAGTGGGACTACCCCTCTATGGCGACGAACTCTCCGAGAATATTACCCCCATCATGGCAGGTCTCGGCATGTTCGTGAAACTCGACAAGGAGGAGTTCATCGGCAAGGAGGCTCTCGCCAGGCAGAAGGCCGAAGGTCCTTCAAAGAAACTCGTAGGTATCGAACTCTTCGACAAGGCCATCCCCCGTCATGGGTATGCCGTTCTCAATATGGAGGGCGAACCCATTGGTGAAGTGACAACGGGCTACCATGCGCTGTCGACAGACAAGAGCGTCTGCATGGCTCTTATTGACGCAGCCTATGCCAAGATGGACACGGAGGTGCAGATACAGATTCGCAAGAAGGTGTTCCCCGGCAAGGTGGTAAAGAAACAGTTCTACAGCAAAAGCTATAAAAAGTAAAAAAAGAAAAACCAAAAACTATAAAGAATTATGGCAAAAGTAATGGAAGGACTCTACTACTCGGAGTCGCACGAATATGTAAGAGTAGAAGGTGACTATGGTTTCATCGGTATTACCGACTATGCCCAGAATGCGCTGGGTAACGTGGTGTATGTGGACATGCCCGAGGTCGATGACGAGGTGACGGCCGGTGAGGAGTTCGGCGCCGTGGAGAGCGTGAAGGCCGCCAGCGACCTGATGTCTCCCGTCAGCGGGACCGTCGTGGAGATCAACGAGGCCCTTGAGGACAGTCCTGAACTCGTCAACCAGGACGCTTACGAGAACTGGATTATCAAGGTGGAGATGAGCGACAAGTCAGAGCTTGACAGTCTCATGGATGCAGCCGCCTACGAAACCTTCTGTGCCAGATAATGTTCAGTGTTCAATGAATTATAAATATTTTCCGCATACCGGAGATGACCTGAAAGCCATGCTGGAGAAGGTGGGCGTGGAGCAGCTCGACAGCCTCTACGCCCAGATTCCCGAGAGCATCCGCTTCCATGGCGACTATAGGTTGCCTTCGGAAATGAGTGAGATGGAGGTGCGTGACACCTTTGCGAAGCTGGGCTCTGCCAACCGACAGCTGACCTGCTTTGCGGGCTATGGCGTCTATGACCACTACACCCCGTCAGTGATTCCCAGTCTGCTGCAGCGGTCGGAGTTCCTGACCTCCTACACTCCGTACCAGGCCGAAATCTCGCAAGGCACGCTACACTACATCTTTGAGTATCAGTCAATGATGGCCGAACTGACAGGCATGGACATCTCCAATGCCTCAATGTATGACGGCACGACCGCTGCTGCCGAGGCTATGATGATGGCTGTGGCGGCAGGCAAGAAGGTGAACAAGATGCTGGTGTCCGGCGGAGTGAGTCCTAAGACACGTGAGGTGCTCGATACCTACGCCTTGCATCAGGAACTCGAATTGGTGACGATTCCACTGAAGGACGGCGTGACCGACCTTCAGGCACTGCGTACGCTGCTTGCTGAGGGTGGCGTGGCCGGCGTGATGGTACAGCAGCCCAATGTCTATGGCATCGTGGAGGACTTTACAGGATTTGCCGAAGCCTGTCACGAACAGAAGGCACTCTTCATCGTCGACAGCGTTGCTGCCGACCTTGCCGTGCTGAAGACACCGGGCGAGTGGGGCGCCGACATCGCTGTGGGCGACGGGCAGTCGCTGGGTATTCCCATGCTGTTCGGCGGCCCGTATGTGGGCTATATGTGCTGTACGGAGAAACTCATCCGTAAGATGCCAGGCCGTATTGTCGGTATGACCAAGGATAATCGCGAACAACGTGCGTTTGTGCTCACCTTGCAGGCCCGTGAACAGCATATCCGTCGCCAGAAGGCCACCTCGAACATCTGCTCGAACCAGTCTTTGATGGCACTCTTCGTCACCGTCTACATGTCGCTGATGGGCAGACAAGGCCTTAAGGAGGCTGCAGAGCTTTCCTATGCCGGCGCTCACTACCTGTGCGATGAACTGCTGAAGACCGGCCGTTTCCGTCTGGTATATGAAAAGCCTTTCTTCAATGAGTTCTACATGAACTACGACGGTGATGTTGACACGCTCTACCAGCGTTTCATCGATGCAGGATTCTTGGGTGGCGTGAAGTTGGATGGAGGCATTCTCTTCGCCGTGACCGAGAAACGCACGAAGGAAGAAATAGACGAACTCGTAAAGATTGCAGCCTTATGAATAACAAACTATACGGAAACTTGATTTTCGAACTGTCGAAAGAGGGCCGGAAAGGCTACAGTCTGCCGAAGAATAACTTCGGCCGTTACGAAATACCTGCTTCGATGAGGCGTGCCGAGGATGCTGCCTTGCCTGAATGCGATGAACTGACGGTAGTACGCCACTACACGAATCTCTCCAACAACAACTTCGGCGTGGACACGGGATTCTATCCTCTTGGCTCCTGTACCATGAAGTACAATCCCAAAATCAACGAGGAGATGGCGGCCCTTCCGCAGTTTCAGAACCTGCATCCCGAACAGCCTGCCGAGACCTCGAAAGGCGCCCGTGCCTTGGTGGCACTGCTGGAGAAGTCACTCTGTGAACTCACGGGACTGGCTCACTTTACCTTCAAGCCTTATGCCGGTGCGCATGGTGAGCTGACGGGTTTGATGACCATTGACAACTATCATCGCTCTCGGGGCGACATGAAGCGGAAGAAGGTGGTCGTTCCTGACAGCGCACATGGTACCAATCCCGCCTCGGCGGCTGTCTGCGGCCTGGAGATTATCGAGGTTAAGTCAAATGCTGGTGGTCTGGTTGATCTGGAAGATTTAGAACGCCTAGTAGAAATAGAAGGCCCTAACATCGCCGCCATGATGATGACCAACCCCAATACCCTTGGACTCTTTGAGACTCGTATCCCGGAGATTGCCGAGCTTATCCACAACTGCGGTGGTCTGATGTACTATGACGGAGCCAACCTCAATCCGATGCTGGGAGTCTGCCGTCCTGGTGACATGGGGTTTGACGTCATGCACATCAACCTGCACAAGACGTTCTCTACTCCGCATGGTGGCGGAGGACCGGGGTCGGGTCCTGTCGGCGTGCGGGAAGGCCTGGAGAACTTACTTCCCTGTGTGTCGCCTTATTACGGCAACTTCGGCGTGATGATGCGTGCACTTGCCTACATCCTCTCGTTAGGACGTGAGAATGTGAAAATGGTCGGCCCCCTTGCCACGCTCAATGCCAACTACATCAAGGAGTCGCTGAAGGATGTCTATGAACTGCCTATCGACACGATGTGCTGTCATGAGTTCGTCTTTGACGGCCTGAAGGACAAGTCAACGGGTGTCACCACAATGGATGTGGCCAAGCGCCTGCTCGACTATGGCTATCATGCACCGACCATCTACTTTCCACTGCTTTTCCACGAGTCACTCATGATTGAGCCGACGGAGAATGAGTCGAAAGAAACACTTGACGGATTTATTGCTGTGATGCGTCAGATTGCCGAGGAGGCAAGTTCCTGCCCTGATGAGGTGAAAACGGCACCTCACACCACGCCAATTGGTCGTGTGGACGACGTGCTGGCTGCCAAGCATCCCGTCACAACGTACAGGCAGACCCTCCCTTCATCCTCCCTATAGGGGAGGGGGTGATTACCTTCAAATAATGACATCATATGATAAATACAGCTAGTAGTCAAATACCATCTACTCCTCTCCCTCATAGGGAGGGGCAGGGGAGTGAATCTACTGTCGATTTAATTGTCATCGGCGCGGGGCCAGGGGGCTACCGCGCCGCTGAATATGCTGCCAAGCAAGGCATGAAGGTCGTTGTTTTCGAGGGCGACAATGTGGGTGGAACGTGTCTGAACGTAGGGTGCATTCCCACCAAGGCCTACGTCCATAGCGCTTCCTTCGCTGAGGCCCGTGAACGTATGGCACAAGTCGTCCCCCAGCTGCGTGCTGGTGTGGAGAGTATCCTCTCTCATCCCAACGTCACGCTGATTCGTGAAAAGGCGGCTTTCGTAGATACCCATACCGTCTGTTCCGTAAGCTGCGACTCAGTCGCAGCAGACAATATCATCATCGCCACAGGCTCTGAGACGAAGTGGTTGCCCGTTGAAGGCAGGGACGACCCTCGCGTCGTCGATTCCACAGGGCTACTCCAGCTCGATACGCTGCCTGGGAAACTTTGTGTTATCGGTGCAGGGGTCATCGGCATGGAGTTTGCCTCCGTCTTCCATCGCTTTGGCTCTGAGGTAACTGTCATTGAGTACTTGAAGGAGTGTCTTCCCGCCCTTGACAGTGACATTGCCAAGCGTCTGCGTAAGTTGCTCGAGAAGCGTGGTATCAAGTTCCAGATGAAGACGGCGGTACAGTCGTTGAAGGACATTGATGCAGATGTCATTCTAATGGCTACGGGGCGTAAGCCTCGTGTCCAGCCTGACTTTACCAATGCCGGTGTTGAGTATGATGAACGCAAGGGTGTCATAGTGGATGAGAACTATGAGACCGTAGTGAAGGGAATCTATGCCATTGGTGACGTGAATGGACGTCAGATGCTTGCGCATGCTGCCGAGATGCAAGCTGTCCATGTCATCAACCATATCCTTGGCGTTACTGACAACATCCGCTTCAATATCATGCCGGCTGCCATCTTTACCGAACCTGAGGCTGCGTGCGTGGGACCCACGGAAGACCAGCTCAAGGAGCAGGGTCATCCTTATGTAAGCAAGAAGGCTTTCTGGCGTGCCAACGGAAAAGCCCTTGCCATGAACGAGCCGGAGGGCATGCTGAAGTTGTTCTGTGAACCTGATGGCGGACGTATCCTCGGCTGTCATGCCTATGGTGCCCATGCTGCCGACATCGTACAGGAGGTAAGTGTACTGATGTGTCGTGATACCACCATACAGCAGTTGCGCGACATGGTACATATTCATCCCACACTTGGGGAGATTCTACTGGCGGCAGCAGAGAACTGAGGCGTATACTTTGTGGTGGGCGACATATGACTATTGCCATATGACGCCCACTTACTATTTCTATATTAAGAAAGCTACTAAGCCTGTGGCTCATGAGCCAAACTTCAAGGTGGACATCACGGTTTCGCAGGGCATCAACGACTCTGGATATCTGATTTCGATGTACGACAGGGACATGGTCCGTTGCACGCAGATTGCCGACATCGCCGTTGTCAACCGCAAGGCCTCCTTCGCCACCTACGTCGACGAGCCGCGAATGGTCGACCTCACCGCTACGTTCCCCGACGGCAGCATCTGCACCCATTGCGTGCGCTTCCCCTTCGTGCCTGGTGAACATGCTGAAGTTAAGGTGATGAACGGCACGTTCCATCTCACAGGAACGACGTTCTACAAGCAGTATAGCGACGCAGACGAATTGATAGAGAATGCTGAGAAATACCACAAATCGGAAGAAACACAGGCATTGCTTCTTGACTATCTGAAGAAGCATGCCGACGAGGAAGGCTGCGTCATGCGCTATATGCATCATGACGTCCTGCCCCGCGAAACCATCCTCAGCATCATTCCCGATAAGGTGAAGACTGGTCGTTTAAGGATGTTCCTACAACAGGAAGGAATTTAAGCAGCATGTCTCGGGAGGTGGGTCAAAAGCAGACCTTCCTCCCGTTTCTGATGTATAACCGTCCTTTGCGTGGCATGGTGACGGAACGGCCCTGAAGGTCGTAAAGGAGTGACGGCTGTTCCGTAAAAATGTGTTCTTTTATGCCCGTAGCGTTCTCTGCCTGACGTGACAGCTCGTAGGCTTCGGCTGCTCCCCATAGCCAGCATCCGATACCAAAGTCCTCAAAGTTGGGGACGGAGTTGTAGGTAATCACCCCACCGTCCTCAGGCTTCGAACCGGTTCCCTGCAGGTAGCCGACAAACCCGGTGTCGTCATGCACTGCACGGCGCATGGCAGCCCATCCTTTACGGATGGCGGGCATGTAGGTGGTACTGTCCAGCAGTCCCGTCCGGACACCGTACGACATGCCGCCTACAAAGAGCGACGTGCCTGTCATCTCGGGACCCTCGCTGCCTGTCTCTCCATAGTTGGTGGGAGCGGCAAGGCTGACATTCCATGAACCATCAGCCCGCTGGCACCTTAGCAAGGCTTCGCTCATCAGACAAAAGTCTGCGATGTACTCCGAACGGTGGGCTACCGTCTGTGGAGTGAACTGAAGTACACGGACCAGAGCCATGTACACCCACCCGTTGCCGCGGCTCCAGTAGCAGTCTTTGTCGGTCTCCGTCAGGTCTTTGTAGGGCGGGTCGAACTGGTAGTCGCGGTACCACAGTCCGGTCTGCGTGTTGAACAGCGGACTGCCGCCACCCTTCTTGCTGCCGCCATGCTTGTTGCGCGTAAACTGGTACATGTCGTACATCCGCTCCCAATAGCTGGTGTTGCCGGTGATGGTTCCCAGTTGTGCAAAGATGGGCATGGCCATCTGAATGGCATCTATCCAGTACCATTGGTCGATATTGCTCTTGTTCATCATACCGTCTATGCGCATCTTGATGTGTTCCATGCGGATACTTTGCGTGGGGTCCATCTGGTACATTTCCAGATACGACTGACCACAGCACTGATAGTCGGCGTTGTCGTTCTTCGCTTCCTTGTCGCTGCTGCTGACCCACTGGTGGTACTCGCCCCAGTCGGTAGCGTATTTCAGCCACTCCGCTTTGGGATTCTGGCGGTACAGGTTTAGCAGTCCTTCGTAGAAGACACCGCGTGTCCAGATACGGCTGTTGCGGCTCTTGCCACCCACGTAGCTGTTGGCACCAACGTCGGGAGTGGTGCGCATGAAATATGCTGCTACGTTTTCGGCATGCTTCATGATGGTGTCGGTGCAGAAGGTGTCAGCCCGCGCACTTGTCAGAAGGAGTAGTGTGATGGAAAGGAAAAAGAAACGCATGAAGGGGAGCTACTGATTTTTATTCTCAATGAGTTTGACATCAGAAAACTTCAGTTGTGTGCTCTTCTCGTCAACCGCTTTTCCTTCCTTATCGTACACAAAGGAACAGTTGGTGAGCGTAATATCGTGGACGCAGTCCAGCCCTTCTATACCACTGGCCTTGATGGCAGTCTTGCAGCCGTGGCACACTACGTTCTGGATGTGGATGTCCTGGAAGTCGGGTGCCCAGCGACGCTGTTCGTCGGTGAAGGTGCGTGGCCCTTGCTCCCTGCCTGCGGGGCGGTCGACGTAGTCACACTGGAAGATAACGGCCTCGGCAGCGATGTCGTTCATCATGATGTCGCTGACGTAGAGTCGTTCTGTCTTGCCGCCACGGCTCAGGCCACTCTTGAAACGCAGACCTGTGTCTGTGCCGGAGAAGCAGTTACCCTTCACTACGATGTCACGCATGCCGCCGGCAGTCTCGCTGCCCAGTACGAAACCTCCATGGGCATGGAATACAGTGTTGTCGCATATGAGGATGTGCTCACAGCCAGCGATGCGGTTGGGGGCGGGAATGCTGCTCTTGAGACAGATGCCGTCATCGCCGACACTGACTGTGCTGTTGACAATGAGAGCCTGATGGCAGTCAGAAAGGTCTATGCCGTCGCCGTTTTGCACGTTCCACTCAGAGCGGACGGTAACGCCGTCAATGATGACGTTCTTACAATAGCAGGGATGCAGGTGGAAACGCGGTGAGTTCTGGATAGTGACCCCCTCAACAAGTACGTTCTCGCAGTCGGTTAGACGGATAAGGTCGTTGCGCATGGCCTCCTGTGCCTTCGGCGTATCAGCAATGTCTGGGTAGCCGTTATTGAGTTGCCAGGGATACCAGAGATCTCCATTCTCTGATGTTTCACCGCCAAGGGCAAGGTATTGCTTCCATTCTACGTCGCTCATCTTGCCGCGCTTTACGGGCCGCCATAGCTGTCCGCCACCGTCAAGGATGCCTTGTCCGGTAATGGCGATGTTCTTGCGCTTCGAGGCACGGATACAGGGGAAGACGCGGTTGCTGTTTTCGTTCACGTAGAGTCGCTTGTCAGGGGAGAAGATGACGATGGCGTTGCGGTTCAGATGCAGTTCGATGTTGTCCTTCAGCATGATAGGACCAGTAATCCATACGCCCTGGGGGACCGTGAGACGGCCGCCTCCCATCTTGGTCAGTTTGGAGATGCCTTTCGTGAAGGCTTCAGTACATAGTGTGATGCCGTCTCCTATACCGCCGGTCTCTGTGAGCGTTACTTCGTTGGCGGGAATTACCACGTTTTCAACAGGTCTTACCTCCGTGGGCAAGTTCTGGTAATACTTGGTGTAGTCACCGGCGTAGGATACTTGTGTGCATAGTATAAGCACCAGCAAGATAAGAAATACCTTTTTTGTCATGTTTTAGTATTTAGTTTGTTTTTCGTTGCAAAAGTATGAAAAAAGTCTGATAAATCAAAGTTTATCAGACTTTTCTTCAAAAAGAAAGGTATATTGTTTTTCTTCTTATACAAGATGCTCGATGAGGTCGGCACGGTCGCCGGGCAGCATGTCAATGACGGGAATCTCGACCATGGTGTAGCAGCCGGGCTGCTGACGCATGGAGGCACGGGCAACATTGACAAGGACCTGACCGGTGAGGGCAGGATTGTTGATGCTCATGTTGAACTCCAGACGCTGGTTCTGTGTTTGTCCGCTCACACCCTTGCGTACGAGGTGTACACCATGTCCCATGTCGCGTACGTCATCAACGCTTTCCACCTGGAAAACGTGCGTCTCGTCGGATGCAAAGTATGGGTCTGCCTTGATGGCTGCGGTCACCTCGTCCAGCTTGGCACCCTCTTCCAACTCTACATATACCATACGGCGATGGATTCCCTCACCCAAGGGGATGGTCATTGACAGAGCGTTCTTTACGCCTGCCTTTGAACGTACGCAGACACTATGTCCCATGGACATGCCGGGGCCGAAGTTGGTATAGGAGAGTCCCTTCGGTGCCAGACTCTGCATGAGGGTACGTACAATACTGTCGCTACCCGGGTCCCATCCTGCTGCGATGACGCTGACGGTTCCTGTCTGCTTGTTGACCTCCATCAGCCGCTCACGGTAGCCGCGGATGTTGGTGTGTATGTCAAAGGAATCAACGGTGTTGATGCCCAGTGGCAGTATCTGCTTGGCATACTCTTCACATGAACGGGTAGGGGTGGCGAGGATGGCCACGTCGACATCCTTCAGTTCACGGATGTCCTTTACCACTTCGTAATCTGCCAACTCGGCGGGCTTGTTCTCAGCACCTTGACGACGTACGATACCGGCGATTTCAAAGTCGGGGGCAGCCTCCAAAGCCTGGAGAGAATACTTACCGATGTTGCCGTAACCTACGACGGCTGCTCTAATCTTCTTCATATCTTCTTTTTACGTTGGTTTTGAAATTCCGCGGCAAAATTACACAATAACTCTGATATACGTGTCATATTGTTGGCAAAAAATCTTTTTTTCGCTTCTTTTTGACATATTTGAATGTTTAAGCCCCCGAAACTTACGGATTGTTACAATAAAAGAGCGTCCTGCGACGTTATTAGATTGTATATATACAAAGAAAAAGAGTATGATAGAATACATTCGGGGCGAGCTCACCGAGCTTACTCCTGCATTGGCGACTGTCGAGGCTGCCGGTGTAGGCTACGGACTGAACATCTCGCTCAACACTTACAGTGCCGTGCAAGGCAAAAAAGAAGTACGTCTCTACGTTTATGAGGCCATTCGCGAGGATGCCCACGTTCTTTATGGCTTCTATAATAAAAGGGAACGTGAGATGTTCGAGTTGCTAATCACCGTCAGTGGGGTGGGGGCCAACACGGCGCGTATGATGCTCTCATCGATGAACGTCTCCGAACTGTGTGCCGCTATCTCAACAGGTAATGCCAAGCTGATTCAGAGCATTAAGGGTATCGGTAAAATGACAGCCCAGCGTATCATCGTGGATTTGCGCGACAAGATTGTCGCACTGGGCATCACGGAGGAGATACCGGCAGGCGGCAGCATGGCAGCCCCGGTCAACAGCGAGGTGAAGGATGAGGCTGTCTCGGCACTTACCATGCTGGGCTTCTCGCCCGCACCAACGCAGAAAGTGGTGGTACAGATTCTGCAGGAGCAGCCTACGCTGCCTGTGGAACAGGTGGTCAAGCTGGCATTAAAGCAAATAAAATAGTTATTGAAGCGAGTTGCCTATAGCCTACTGCTTCTGGCGAGCATCACAGTGTTTGCTGTGACGCCTCAGGACGATAAGACTGGATCGAGACGGGCTCCTGTCAAGTCACAGCCGAAGGCCGTCAGCGTCGAGGATGAGAATATCCCCGACTCGTTGTTGCATCCCCGGTGGCGCATCCAGCCTATCAGTCCGGTACTGACGGAAGACCTGGATACGTCGGCCTTAGACTTAAGACTACCCGACAACATACGACAGCAGGTGGAGTATGTCGACTCTACAGGATTATACTATATAGGTTCCAAGATAGGCGATTCCTATATCAATGCCCCTATCGTCATGACACCGGAAGAGTACATGCGCTGGAGCGAGCGTCGTGCCCGTCAGCAGTTCTTCCGCCAGAAAGATGCAGAGAACGTAAAGTCGAAGGGTAAGGAGAAGTTCTCTTTCAGCGACATGCACTTCGACCTGGGACCCGCCGAGAAGATATTCGGCCCTGGTGGTGTACGTGTCAAGACACAGGGAACGGCAGAACTGAAGATGGGGGCAACGCTGAAGAATATCGACAATCCCTCGCTGCCCATCCGCAACCGGAAGACCACTGCATTCGACTTTGACGAGAAAATCAACCTTAGCGTCAACGGAAAGGTAGGCGACAAGATTAATATGAACTTGAACTACAATACGGACGCCACGTTTGCCTTCGATACGCAGAGTCTTAAACTAAAGTACGAAGGTAAGGAGGACGAAATTATCAAGCTGGTTGAAGGTGGTGATGTCACCTTCCCTTCGAACAATACGCTGGTACGTGGTGCGAGTAGTCTTTTCGGCTTGCGTACTGACTTGCAGTTCGGTAAGTTGAAGCTCCAGACCGTTGTGTCGCAGAAGAAGTCCACCTCCAAGACCGTCTCCTCCCGTGGAGGGGCGCAGACGACTCCGTTTGAGATTGACGTGGCTGGCTACGAGGAGAACCATCACTTCTTCCTCTCTCACTTCTTTCGTGACAACTACGACCAGGCCATGTCGGCGCTTCCCAACCTGACTACTGGTATTAAGATAAACCGTGCGGAAATCTGGGTAACCAATAAGACCTCCAACACGTCAAACACCCGGAATATTGTTGCTTTCACGGACCTTGGCGAACCTACGGTCATCAGTAACAGCTATTGGCAGGGCGGTACGCAGGCGGTACCTGGCAATCAGGCTAATAATGAGTATGCTGCACTTGCTGGCATGGTGAGTAGTGACAGCCGTACGCTGGATGCCGTGACGTCGTCCCTTGAGGGAATGGCCTATCTCCGTGGCGGTGTTGACTACGAGAAGATTCAGTCGGCCCGTCTTCTGACTTCCTCTGAGTATACCCTGAACGAAGCGCTTGGCTATGTCTCCCTTCGCGAAGGACTGCAGACGGACCAGGTGCTTGCCATCGCCTATGAATACACCTATGGAGGTGTTACGTATCAGGTGGGTGAGTTCTCCAGTGACTTGACGCAGACTGACAAGGTGCTCTTCGTGAAGTCGCTGAAGAATACTTCCAATACTCCGTCACAGGGCAACTGGAACCTGATGATGAAGAATGTCTATGTGCTGGCGACGGGTACCATGGAGAAGGACCGTTTCAAACTTGACATCAAGTACCAGAGCGATACGACAGGCACTTATCTTAATTATCTGCCTGATGCCCAGCTGAAGAGTACTACGCTGCTCCGTGCCTTGGGCTGTGACCGTCTGGATGCCAACATGAAGCCCCACTCCAATGGGTTGTTCGACTACGTTGACGGCTATACCGTTTCCAACGGCCGTGTTTTCTTGCCCGCTGCAGAGCCTTTCGGCGACTGTCTGCGGCGTTTCCTGGTTTCCAAGGGAATGGCTGCCGAGGCCGACAAGTATGTGTTCGACGAGCTGTATGACTCTACGAAGACCATTGCCAAGCAGATAGCAGAAAAAGACAAGTACATGCTTGTGGGACAGTTCAAGGGCAGTGCGGCTAACGTATACTCCCTGGGAGCAACCTTCGTTCCTCAGGGGTCGGTGGAAGTTACGGCCGACGGCGTGAAACTGACCGAGGGCGTCGACTACACCGTCGACTATTCTGCCGGTGAGGTCACCATTATTAACCAAAGCATCATTGATGCCAAACCCCATATCGTGGCATCCCTGGAGTCCAACAACGACTATGGCATGCAGCGGAAGACCATGCTCGGTCTGAACTGGGAGTATGACTTCTCCAAGAACTTTCAGTTAGGCGGTACCATTCAGCATCTCAGTGAGCAGGCACTTACCTCTAAGGTGTCCATGGGCGAAGAACCGTTGAATAATACCATATGGGGCTTGAGCGTGAACTGGAAGACAGAGTCTCAATGGCTTACGAAGATGCTCAACAAGATACCTTTCCTCCATGTCTCCCAACCCTCTCAGATTTCCTTTACCGGAGAGTTTGCACAGCTGATTGCCGGTCAGGCCAGTGGTACGCAGGATAATGCCTCTTATATCGATGACTTCGAAAACACAAAAGACCTTCTCCCTGTAGGTGACCCGAAGTCGTGGGTACTCTCCAGTGTGCCGACCATGATGTCCGGTTATAACGATAAGACCGGGGTCAGCAGTGGCTTCGGTCGTGCCCGTCTGGCATGGTACAACGTCGATCCCATCTTCACTCGCCGTAGCAGCAGTCTTACCCCGACTCATATCAAGAACGACCTGGAGCAGCTGAGCAACCATTATATCCGTGAGGTGTATGTCAAGGAATTGTATCCCAACCGCGACCAGTCTACTTATAACGGAGCAACGGCTACGCTTCCTATCTTGAACCTTGCCTATTATCCTCAGGAGCGCGGCCCCTACAATCTGACGACAGCCCTCAATGCCGACGGTACACTGCAGCAGCCCGAACAGATGTGGGGTGGCATGATGCGGCGTCTGGAGACCACTGATTTCGAGCAGGCCAATATCGAGTACATTGATTTCTGGCTACTCGACCCCTACATCTATTCCCGTCCCCAGGGTACAGCCAGCCGTCATGAGGGGTATCTGTACTTCAATCTCGGCGAGGTATCCGAGGACGTGCTGCGTGACGGTAAGATGTTCTACGAGAGCGACATGCCCGTCGACGGTACATCGACTTTCGAGCAGACCCAGTGGGGCAAGATTCCTGTGCGGACCACGCAGACTACTTATTTTGCCACCACTGAAGGCTCTCGTAAGAAACAGGACGTCGGCCTGAATGGCCTGACCGATGAAGAGGAACGGGAATACGGGGCTTACAAGGACTGGCTCAATGCCGTCAGCGGCATTGTCACCAACGACAGCGTTCTCCAGTCCTGGCGTGACGATCCTGCAGGGGACAACTATCACTACTTCCGCGGTACGGACTATGACCAGGAACGTCGTACCATCCTTGACCGCTATAAGTTCATCAATAACCCGCAAGGTAACTCGCCCGATACAGAAGGACGTACGGAGTCCTATGACACCTCCTACAAGACAGGACCTGACGCTGAGGACATCAATCAGGACCATACCCTTAACGAGTACGAGCGTTACTACCAGTATCGGATTCGCATCAGCGACTCAGAGCTCCAGGAGTACAACCGTGGTGTAAAGCAAGACGACAACTTCATCGTTGACCACCGTGACTATCGTGCCCGTCTGCGTAATGGCGACAGCCTCACTGTCCGCTGGTATCATTACCGCATACCGCTGGCCAGCTACCAGAACCGTGTCGGCAGTATCAGTGACTTCACCAGTATCCGTTTCATGCGTATGTTCATGACGGGTTTCCAGCAGTCCGTTGTGCTGCGTCTGGGTGACCTCAGCCTTGTCCGTGGCGAGTGGCGCCCGTACAAACAGAGTCTGCAGACCGCTGTCGGTGCTGAGACGGGAACGCTGGAGACCAGTGCCGTTAACATCGAGGAGAACACCGACCGCCAGCCTGTCAACTATGTGCTGCCTCCTGGCATCAGCCGTGCTACCGACCCTTCGCAGCCACAGCTGGTGGAGAATAACGAACAGGCCTTGTGTCTCACGGTCAAGGACCTCTCGCAGGGTGAGTCGAAAGCTGTCTATAAGAATACCAACCTCGATCTCCGACGCTATAAGCGGTTGCAGATGTTCGTCCACGCCAACCACCTGAAGCCTAATACCACACAGCTTGAGGACAACCAGCTAGCCGTATTCGTCCGTCTGGGCTCTGACTATAAGAACAACTACTACGAGTACCTCATCCCCCTGAAGCTCACTCCTGAGGGACGCTATAGTTGGATGTCATACGCTGACCGTCCTAAGGTATGGCCTCAGGAGAACATGCTTGACATCGACCTCTCTGTCTTCACCCGTCTGAAGAAGGCTCGTAACAAGGCCAAGGCATCCGGTCTTGCTTCCTTTGCCCAGATCTTTTCTGAATACGACACCCGCAATCCAAACAATCAGATTAGCATCGTGGGCAACCCCTCATTAGGTGAGGTAAAGACGCTCATCATCGGTGTGCGTAACCTTTCTGCCACGCAGAAGTCCGGTGAGGTGTGGGTCAACGAGCTTCGCATGCGTGAGTTCGACAACGAGGGTGGCTGGGCCGCTTCCGGTGCACTGAATGTACAATTGAGCGACTTCGGCTCCCTGAACATGACGGGCCGTTACACCACCGACGGCTTTGGTGGACTGGAGGAGAGCGTCCTCAGTCGCAGTACCGATACGGAGAAGCAGTACTCCGTTACTGCCAATCTGGAGATGGGAAAGTTCTTCCCCGACAAGGCCAAGGTGTCCGCTCCTCTCTATTTCGCCTATTCCAAGGAGATAGTCTCTCCCAAATATAATCCGCTGGATACTGACATGCTGCTGGACGATGCCCTTGAGTCGAGCGACAACCGTGATTCCCTGGAATCCGTTGTACTGACCAAGCATACTACGCGTACCGTGTCCCTTAGCAATGCTCGTGTCGGTATTAAGACCAAGCGTCATCCCATGCCATACGATCCGGCCAACTTCTCCTTCTCCTACAGTCATCAGCACCGCAACACCACCGGCGAGACGACAGTCTTTGAGAATGAGGACCAGTGGCGCGGTGCCTTGAGCTACACCTATTCGCCAGTCTATAAGCCTCTGGAACCCTGGAAGAACAGTAAATCCAAGTCCAAGTGGATGCAGTTGCCGAAGGCTATCGGACTGAACTGGCTGCCGCAGAACATCTCGTTTGATACGGAGATCCTCCGTTCATACTATGAGTTGCAGGAGCGCGACTTGGAGAGCATGGAGAATGCCAATCTTCCGCTCACCTTCTCTGAGCAGTTCCTCTGGAACCGTGAGTTCTCCCTGCGTTGGGACCTGACGAAGAACCTCCACATGAATCTCCAGACAGCCACCCATGCTGAGGTTGAGGAACCCTACACCCCGGTGAACAAAGACCTGTATCCCGACCGTTACGAAGCATGGAAGGACTCTGTCCGTACCAGTCTGCTCCACCTCGGGACACCGCTCGACTACCAGCAGTCTTTCAAGGCCAGTTACCAGCTTCCGCTCAACAAGCTGCCTCTGTTCGACTGGCTCTCCAGCGATGCCTCCTATGATGCTACCTATTCGTGGCTTCGTGGTACCAAAACGGACGATGGCACCTCACTGGGTAATACCATTCGTAACAACCGTAACGTAAACCTCAACACAGCCCTGAACCTGGAGACTCTCTATAACCACGTACCCTTCCTCAAGAAGGCCAACGAACGCTTTAAGAAGACACCGGCCAAGAAGACGTCTAATGCCCAAAAGCGTGGTTCTGCATCTGGTGCTTCCTCTGCCAAGAAGTCTGGTTCAGCATCTGGCGGTTCTGCAGCAGGGAAATCCAAGGAGGAAGCCGCTCTTCCTAAGAACAAGAACACCTATCAGCGCGAGATTACCCTTCTTCCGGACACTACCGTCACCGTTCAGCACGGCAAGAAGTCGCGCCGGCTCCATGTTACCGCTAAGACAACTGACGGTAAACCCTACAAGGTGCATTTTAAGGTTGTTGACGATAACAAGATACTCATCCGTCCTACCGGCGACAGCGTGAAGCTGAAGATTTCCGTCGTTCCCAAGGAACCGCTCGACAAACAGTGGTGGTACTCTCCCGCCCAGTCTGTTGCACGTCTGCTTATGATGGTTCGTTCCATCAATGTCAGCTATCGCGACCAGTACTCTATGGTGCTGCCTGGCTTCATTCCCAATATCGGCGATGCCTTCGGACAGCATACCGGCGGTGGACTGTCTCCGGGCCTCGGCTTCGCCTTCGGTCTCATTGACGACTCGTACATTGACAAGGCGGCAGACCGCGGATGGCTGCTCATGAACGACAATGTCGCTACACCTGCCACCACCACTGCCACTGCCGACCTGCAGGTGCGGGCCACGCTGGAGCCCCTTCGTGACCTGAAGATAGACCTCAATGCGTCACATTCCAGGACACGTTCCAAGAGTGTCCAGTTCATGTATGCAGGTTCTCCCACCACACAGAGCGGTACGTTCAATATGACAACCATCTCGCTTTCCAGTGCCTTTGAAGGCATGGGCGATGCCAACAACGGCTATCGTTCCGGTGTCTTCGACAAGTTCCGTGGCCTCATTCCCCAGTTCCGTGACCGTGTGGAGGCCCGCTATGCCGGCTCTGGCGTGACGGCTAATGCTGTTGATCCGTACAGCGCGGACGTGCTCATTCCAGCCTTCCTCTCGGCCTACACCACCGGTGCTGGAAAGTCGTTGGATATCTTCCCTGCCATCACCCGCATCCTCCCCAACTGGACGCTCCGCTACGGCGGACTCTCTAAGCTGCCCTGGCTTCGCGACCACCTGAAGTCTGTTAACCTCAATCATTCCTATAAGTCCGTATTCAGTGTCGGCTCCTATGCTTCTTTCAGTTCGTGGCTCGAGTATATGGGCGACCTTGGCTATATTCAGAAGACTGACGGCTCCCTGACCCCTTCTTCCATGTACAACATCTCTACGGTCAGCATCAACGAGTCTTTCTCGCCGCTTCTTGGCCTTGACGTCACCTTCCTCAATAACCTCACCGCCAAGTTGGAGTACCGTACTACCCGTGTACTCAATCTCTCGCTGACCAGTGTCCAGATTAACGAGACCAGCAGTAAGGACTGGGTTGTCGGACTTGGCTATAAGGTTAGCAACTTCAACCTCTTCGGTTCCGGTACGAGCCACCGGAAGGTGAAGGGTAGCAAGAAGAAGCAGGACGACCAGCAGAAGTCATCAGGCACGACGAAGAAAGGCGGCATCAACCATGACCTCAATCTGCGGCTTGATGTCTCTCTGCGCAGTCAGGCCGCCATCACCCGTGACATCGCCAGTGGCGTCTCCTCTGCCAGCAGTGGCAACTCAGCTTTCAAGCTCTCCTTTATGGCCGACTACACCCTCTCGCGCATGCTTACCCTCACGGCCTATTACGACCGTCAGACCAACACGCCGCTGCTTTCCTCCAGCAGTTATCCCACCACCACGCAGGACTTCGGTGTCTCGGTGAAGTTCTCGTTAACACGATAAAAGGAGATTGTCACTGAAAAGCGGCAACCTCCTTCTATCTTCTTCTGTCTCCCTCTATCTCCTTACTTCTTGTCGTAGGCGTGGACCGGATAGTCGGTAGTGAAGTGCAGTCCACGGCTCTCCTTGCGCTCCAGGGCAAAGCGTGTGATGAGGTAGCCCACGTTAATCATGTTGCGAAGTTCGCAGATGTCGCGTGAGGCTTTTACGCGCTTGAAGAGATTCTCTGTCTCTTCGTAAAGCATGTCCAGACGGTCCCAGGCACGGTGTAGGCGCAGGTCGCTGCGGACGATGCCCACGTAGTTCGACATAATCTGGTTGACCTCCTTCACGCTTTGGGTGATGAGCACCTTCTCTTCGTTGGTCATGGTGCCTTCATCGTTCCATTTGGGCACCTGCTCGTTCCAGTCGTACAAGTCCACGTGTTCCAGCGAGTGGCGGGCCGCCGCATCAGCGTAGACCACCGCCTCTATCAGTGAGTTCGAGGCCAGACGGTTGCCGCCGTGCAGTCCTGTGCAGGAGCACTCGCCCAGAGCGTACAGCCGTTCAATGCTCGACTGCCCGTTGAGGTCCACCTTGATGCCGCCGCACATGTAGTGGGCAGCGGGCCTGACGGGGATGTAGTCCTGTGTGATGTCAATGCCCATGGAGAGACATTTCTGGTAGATGTTCGGGAAGTGTTTGCGTGTTTCGGCAGCATCCTTGTGGGTAACGTCCAGACAGACGTGGTCCAGGCCGTGAATCTTCATCTCCTTGTCAATGGCGCGTGCCACGATGTCGCGGGGGGCCAGTGACAGCCGTTCGTCATACTTTTCCATGAACGTCTTGCCGTTGGGCAGTTTCAGGATGCCTCCGTAGCCGCGCATGGCTTCCGTGATGAGGTAGGCGGGGTGTGTCTCCGCTGGGTTATGCAGTACCGTTGGGTGGAACTGTACGAACTCCATGTCCTGTACCGTTCCCTTGGCGCGGTAGACCATGGCGATGCCGTCGCCCGTGGCGATGACGGGGTTTGACGTTGTCAGGTATACGGCACCGCAGCCGCCGGTACACATCACGGTGACTTTCGACAGGTAGGTGTCCACCTTCTCGGTGTCGGGGTTCAGCACGTAGGCTCCGTAGCACTGGATGTAGGGCGTACGGCGGGTGACGCGGGCCCCCAGGTGGTGCTGTGTGATAATCTCCACGGCAAAGTGGTGCTCCTTCACATCGATGTCAGGACAGGCTCTGACGGCCTCCATCAGTCCCCGCTGAATCTCCGCGCCGGTGTCGTCGGCATGGTGCAGGATGCGGAATTCCGAGTGGCCGCCCTCGCGGTGCAGGTCAAACTGCCCGTCCTCCTTCTTGTCGAAGTGTACCCCCCAGTTGACCATCTCCTGTATCTGGGCCGGGGCTTCGCGCACCACCTGCTCTACGGCCTTGCGGTCGCTGATGTAGTCGCCGGCAATGATGGTGTCAGCGATGTGCTTGTCGAAGGTGTCAAGTTTCAGGTTGGTGACACTGGCCACGCCACCCTGTGCGAACGACGTGTTGGCCTCGTCCAGCGAGGTCTTGCAAATCATGCATACGCGGCCCTTCTTGGCCCGGGCCACTTTCAGGGCGTAACTCATGCCGGCGACGCCGGCTCCAATTACCAGGAAATCGTATTTGTAAACCATAGGGGAGTATTTGACGTCAGGTTATTGTTCTCTTGTTACCAGCCAGGCGCCCAGCAGCACCAGTACACCAGCAACGGGCTTGTCCCAGGTGAAGACGTCCTGTCCGATGAACATGGCCACGAGCGAGGCTACGACGGGCTGCAGGTTGGTGTAGACGCTGACCGTGGTGGCCCGCAGGGTCTTCATGGCGTAGGGTATGAGGAAGTAGCCCAGTACGGTGGCAAAGACGACGATGAACACCATGGCGCACACACCGCCCATCCATCCCGAGGCGTGCGGCTCGGCCACCAGGCGGCTTACGGGCAGCTCGTTGTAGGCCCACGGCAGCACAGCGATGCTGGAGATGAGGAACACCCACTTCATCTGTGTCACCGCCGTGTACTTCTGCGACACGTGGCGGGTGATGATGAGGTAGATGGCCCATGTCAGCAGACTGAGGATACCGAGAGTAATGCCCAGCGGGTCGTTCTTGCCTGTTCCCGACGTCCATCCGGCAAACACCAGCAGGGCTGCACCGAGGATGGCGATGACGACGCCCAGCGACTTGCCGCGGGTGATGGTCTCGCCCAGGAACAGGGCTGCCAGCAGCATCGTGGCGACGGGGGTCAGCGTGGCGATGAGCGAGAAGTAGACGGGCGTGGTGTATTCCAGTGCCCATGCCGTGAGCGACTGTGAGATGACGAATCCCAGCAGTCCGCCGATGAGAATGGTTATCAGGTCGCGGCGTTCCACATGCTCCTTGGGCAGGAACAGACTGATGGCCCAGAAGATGGCGGCTGCGCCGAAGCAGCGGAAGGCCATGTATCCCATGGGCGATGTCCAGTCGCTCAGCAGGTAGGAGGTGACGGGGACACCCAGTCCGAATATGGTATTGGCCAGCAGGATGGCCAGATGCGCGTTATACTTTTCTTGTTGCATGTGTTGTCAGGTTTGTTTACGCTGCAAAGGTAAGAAAAAAATGAAATAAAATAATGAAGAATCAAGAATTATTTATTACCTTTGTGTCATGATTCTGAAGAATGTGTTTTCTGTAGTGCTGTGTCTCCTGTTGACTACCGTTGTGCGGGCGCAGCATCCTTTGGATTATAGTGATGACCGCCTGTGGTATGTCAACGACCGCGGCGGCGATGCCGACATCTTCTACGTCATCTCCACAGAGACCTCCGACTGGACCGACGCGCGGGGGCGTCTGCACCACCAGGCCGACGTGTTCAACGAGGAGCAGCGGAAGCAGATGTATAGCGAAATGATCGGTGTGGACCGCCGGCTGGGCGGTGACCTGAGTTTCTATTCTCCTTACTACCGTCAGGCCACCATGGATGTCTGGGGCGACCCGGAGCTCATCCCCGCTACGTTGGAGTCGGCCCTGACGGACGTCCGCCAGGCCTTCGACTACTACCTGCGCCACCTGAACCATGGGCGTCCCATCGTGCTGGCCGGCTTTAGCCAGGGGGCTTTTGCCGTGACCGACCTGCTGAAGCTGGTGCCCGACTCCGTTCTGCCCCGCATCGTGGCGACCTACTCCATCGGCGGACGCGTGCTGCAGCAAGAGATTGACTCCTTCCCCCAGCGCATCCGGCTGGCCCGCCATGCCGACGATACCGGCGTCGTCATCTGCATTAACTCCTTGCAGTCGGCCGACCGTATCATCCAGCAGGTTAGCGGAGGCAACATTGCGTGCATCAATCCTGTCAACTGGCGTACTGACGCCACACCGGCCACCATCGACTCGCTTACCGTCCGTGTTGACACCGTAAGCCACCACCTGCTCGTCGACGGCTTCGACGGCCGCGGTTTCAACTACGTGCTCCCCATCTTTGGCAAGAAGGGCAACTACCACTCCATGGAGGTACGTTTCTACAGTAGCGTGCTCAAGGAGAACATTGCCAACCGCGTCGCCGCCTGGCTGCGGCAGCAGGAGAACGACGACGAACTGCCCTGGCCCCAGCGGCTGCAGCAGCGGCTGGACCGCCTCATGACCGACCGTCTGCTGGAGACCACACAGGCTGCCGTCATGGTGTATGACCTGACGGTGGACTCCCTCCTCTATGCCCGCAACGAGCAGCAGACCATGCGCCCCGCCTCGACCATGAAAGTTCTCACTGCCGTCACCGCACTTGACCAGCTGGGCGGTAACTATCGCTTCTGTACCCGACTGGACTACAGCGGTCGCCTGGAGGGACGCACGCTGAAGGGCGACGTCATCTGTACGGGAGGCATGGACCCGGCCTTTAACAACGACGACCTCAACGCCTTCGTTGAGAGTCTCCACCGGCTGGGAGTCGACACCATCTGCGGACGCCTGGTGGCCGACAAGTCGATGAAGGACACGCTGATGTGGGGACAGGGATGGTGCTGGGACGACAAGAATCCCACACTCTCGCCTCTGCTGCTGAACCGTAAGGACAACTTTATGGAGCATTTTGCCACGAAGCTCCGCGACAAGGGTATCGTCATTGCCGACTCTTTGGCGGAACAGACCGACAAGTCCCCCATGCGTGTCAACGTCTGCTCCCGCTTCCACACCATGGACCAGATACTCATGCGCATGATGAAGGAGAGCGACAACCTCTATGCCGAGTCCATGTTCTACCAGCTGGCAGCCTCCGGCGGCGTGAAGCACGCCTCGGCCCGGATGGCACGGGACCGCGTGATGAAACTCGTGGAGCGGCTCGGCCTGGGCAACAACAGCTATCGCGTAGCCGACGGCAGCGGACTGTCGCTCTACAACTACGTCTCGGCAGAACTCGAGGTGGCCATGCTGCGCCATGCCTACAGGAACAGCGAAATCTTCAACCACTTGTATTCCGCCCTGCCCATAGGCGGCGAGGACGGCACGCTGCGCAAGCGCATGACGGGGACGGCGGCTGCCGGCAACGTACATGCCAAGACGGGCACCCTTGAGTGTGTCATCACCCTTGCCGGCTATTGCACTGCTGCCAACGGCCACCGCCTCTGCTTCGTACTCCTGAACCAGGGCGCGCTCCGTGCCGCCTTGGCACGCAACTGGCAGGACCGCTTCTGCGCGGCGTTGTGCGAATGACGGCGACAGAAGATTCTTCCCCCGGAGGAAAATAACGTTTTCCCCGTATTCTGATAAAGGGAACCTGATAAAACAAGGAGCGGATACGTCGGACTGACGTACCCGCTCCTTGTCGTTGTATGGGGCTTCTTAGAAATTAACGCCGACGTTGATGAAGACGTTGCTGGTGTGAGCCGAGAATTCGTCAACCTTGAGGGCATTGGTCACGCCAAACTGGTAGCCTGCCTCCAGGTAGAGCATGTTGTACTCAGCACCTACGCCCAGCTTGAAGCCCATGTCGCCACGGCTGAGGATGTTCTTGAAGGAGCTTTGCTTGCTGCCGTCTTCGGCATCAGCCTTGCCGGCAATGCCCAGTCCGAAGTAGGGGCCGAAGAAGGGCAGAATGGCGATGTCGTCGGTAGCCTTGAAGCCGTACTTGATGAGCAGGGGAATCTCCAGGTAGTTGGCAGCCAGATGCTTGGCACCACGGCCGGAGTAGTACAGACCAGACTCCAGGAATACAGGCACAGACTGCGACACACGCAGACCAACGATACCTGCCAGGGTCATGCCAACCTTCGAGTCGGCATCGACGTCGCCGGAGAAGTTCGAGATGTTCATGCCGAAGCGTACACCATAGTACAAGCTTGTCTCATCCAGGGAGAAGCCACCGCTGCTGTACTGGGCAAACGAAGGAGCTGCCAGCAGCATCATTACGATAGAAGCGAAAAACTTTTTCATCATTCTTGTTTTGTTGGTTAATAAATAAAAGTTGACATTCTGTGTGCAAAGTAACGAAACTTTTCTGAGTTATGCAAGCCTTTTTAACAAAAATGTCGTAACTTTGCGCCCAAACAATGTAAATAATGGAACAGGAAATCATCAAGGAAGAACAGATTCTCATTCGCATCACCGGCCAGGACCGTCCGGGACTGACGGCTTCGGTCATGGGCATATTGGCAGCGGGCGGTGCCCGCATTCTGGACATCGGTCAGGCCGACATTCACTCCACGCTGTCGCTGGGTATTCTCATCCGTATTGATGAGACCCACTCTGGTCAGGTCATGAAGGAACTGCTGTTTAAGGCCACCGAGCTGGGGGTGAACATCGGTTTCTCGCCCGTCACCGACGACGAGTACGAGGCATGGGTCAACCGTCAGGGAAAGAACCGCTATATCCTCATGCTCATGGGCAGACAGCTGTCGGCCCATCAGATAGAGGCTGCCACGCGTGTCATTGCCGACCAGGGGCTGAACATTGACAGCATCCTGCGCCTGACGGGGCGCCAGAGCATCATGAATCCCGGCAAGAACGTCCGTGCGTGCATACAGTTCTCGCTGCGTGGTGAGCCGCACGACCGCCAGGAACTGCAGAGCAAGCTGATGAAGCTCTCGGCAGACCTGGAGATGGACTTCTCCTTCCAGCGTGACGACATGTTCCGCCGCATGCGCCGCCTCATCTGCTTCGACATGGACTCCACACTCATCCAGACCGAGTGTATTGACGAACTGGCCGAGCGCAACGGCGTGGGAGCGGAGGTCCGTGCTATTACGGAGAGCGCCATGCGCGGCGAGATAGACTTCAAGGAGAGCTTCACCCGCCGGGTGGCCCTGCTCAAGGGACTCGACGTCAGCGTCATGCAGGACATTGCCGAGCACCTCCCCATCACCGAGGGCGTGGACCGGCTGATGAACATCCTGAAGACCTGCGGCTACAAGATTGCCATCCTCTCGGGCGGCTTCACTTACTTCGGCAACTATCTGCAGCGGCGCTACGGCATCGACTACGTCTATGCCAACGAGCTGGAGATAGGCGACGACGGCAAGCTGACGGGCCGCTACGTGGGCGATATTGTCGACGGTCACCGCAAGGCAGAGCTGCTGAAGCTCATCGCACAGGTGGAGAAGGTCAACCTGGCGCAGACCATCGCCGTGGGCGACGGTGCCAACGACCTGCCCATGATTTCGGAGGCGGGACTGGGCATCGCCTTCCATGCCAAGCCCCGTGTGGTGGCCAATGCCAAGCAGAGCATCAACACCATAGGACTGGACGGCGTGCTCTACTTCCTGGGCTTCAAGGACTCCTATCTGGGCGACCAGGGAAAGTTGTGACTTTCGAAATCTCGAAACCTCGAAATCTCGAAATCTCGAAATAACGAAATCCCGAAATCCCGAAACCTCGAAATAAAAATGACGCCCTTCGTGCTGACACTCCTCAACTGGTTCCGTGACAACGGACGTGACCTGCCCTGGCGGCAGACACATGACCCGTATGCCATCTGGCTTTCGGAGGTCATCCTTCAGCAGACGCGCATTGAGCAGGGACGCCCCTACTGGCAGCGCTTCATGCAGCGCTGGCCCACCGTCGCCGACCTGTCTGCCGCCACCGAGGACGAGGTGCTGCGTGAGTGGCAGGGGCTGGGCTATTACAGCCGCGCACGTAACCTCCATGCTGCCGCCCGGCAGGTGGTTCAGCAGGGCGCCTTCCCCACTACGCTGGAGGGTATCAGGGCCCTGAAGGGCGTGGGCGACTATACCGCCGCCGCCATCGGCTCCATCGCCTACGGACTGCCGGTGGCTGTTGTCGACGGCAACGTCTATCGGGTCCTCTGTCGCTACTATGGCGTTGATACTCCCATCAACACAACCGAGGGCAAGAAGCAGGTGACGGCCCTGGCGCAGTCGCTGCTACCGCCGCAGGAGGCCTCGGCCTTCAACCAGGCCCTGATGGATTTCGGTGCCCTGCAGTGTACGCCGGCTGCTCCGCAGTGCCTGTCGTGCCCCCTGGCCGAGGACTGCACGGCGTTCCGTGAGAACCGGGTGGCTGTGCTGCCCGTCAAACAGAAGACGCTGAAGGTGAAAGAGCGGCGCCTTACTTATATATATATAAGGTGTGAAGGCTGTACGGCCATCCACCGCCGCCCTGCCGGTGACATCTGGCAGGGACTCTATGAGCCCTGGCTTACCGACAGCGTACCGTCCGGCGCGGTGCTGCTGCGCCACAACGTGAAGCACGTCCTCACCCACCGCGTGCTCTACGCCGATTTCTGGCTGTGGGAGGTCGACAGCCGGCCGTCCCTGCCTGATGACTATCGGTGGGTCCGGGAGGACCAGCTGGACAGCTATGGCGTTCCGCGCCTGGTGGAACGGCTGCTGGAAACCCTGCCCGTTCATGAACCCCATTAACCCCATTATCCTCATCAACCACATGGAGAAACTAAACATCGCCATCTTTGTCTCGGGCAGTGGCTCGAACTGTGAGAACATCATCCGCTACTTCAGCGGCAGCGAGCACGTCAGCTGTGCGCTGGTCGTCAGCAACAAGCCCGACGCCTATGCCCTGGAGCGGGCACGCCGGCTGGGCGTGCCGACGGCCGTCATGCCCAAGCCCCAGCTGAATGACGCAACGGTGCTCATGCCCTTGCTCCGTCAGTATGGCATCGGCTTCGTTGTGCTGGCAGGCTTCCTGCCGCTGGTGCCCGACTTCCTGATAGAGGCCTTCCCCCGCCGCATCGTCAACATCCATCCGTCGCTGCTGCCCAAGTACGGCGGAAAAGGCATGTGGGGCCACCACGTCCACGAGGCCGTCAAGGCTGCCGGTGAGACGGAGACGGGCATGACCGTCCACTGGGTGACGCCTGTCTGCGACTCAGGCGAGATTATTGCCCAGTATCGTGTGGCCCTGTCGCCCGACGACACGCCCGACGACATCGCCGAGAAGGAGCACCGGCTGGAGATGGAGTACTTCCCCAAGGTGCTGGAGCAGTTGTTCGAGCCGTTGTATGGACAGTCTTAACCGATGCTTCCTCCTGCTTCTCCTGCTGGCGGGGATGACAGCCTGTTCCGACGACGAGGAACAGCTTCCTGTCGTACCCATGGCAGAACGGCGGCTGCCCGCCGCCGAGTACGAGCCGGCAGTGGCGGTGCTGATGCATGAACCCGGCACGGAAGTGCAGGGATACGGTGGTCTGACGAAGGTCTTCGACGTGGAAGCCATGCAGCAGGAGCACCGCGCCTACGTGGAGTTGCTGCGGAAGAACGGCATTCACGTGTACGAGGCCGGCAGTCTGCTGGAAGGCGTGTCGCTCTCGGGACTGAAGGGCTTCTATTTCACCCGTGACCAGAGCATCACGACGCTGCGAGGGCACGTGCTCTGCCGGATGGCTAACAGCCAGCGCCGGCAGGAGCCGGAACTCATCCGCCAGTGCTACCGCCGCATGGGGCGCAGCGTCTGCTATGAGGTAAAGGGCACCGACTCCCGGCTGGAGGGCGGCGACTACCTGCCCTTCGGCACGCTGGCGTTCATCGGCGAGGGGGCGCGTACCAACCGTGCTGCTATCGAGGAACTGATGGAGGCCGACGCCTTCGGCCACGACACGGTGGTGGTCGTGAAGGACCGGCTTCGTCATTCGTTGCTCATGCACCTGGACACCTATTTTAATATCATTGACCGTGACCTCGTGACGCTGCCCGCCAGTCGCGTGGCGGCCGCCGGCGACAGTCCCCGCTACGTGGCCGTCGACGTCTTTGCCCGCGGGGTGGGGGAACGTGCTTACCGTCAGGTGGCTGCCGACGTCAGTCTTGTCACCTTCCTGCACGACCGGGGCATCCGTATCGTGGAACTGACGGCCGATGACGAGACCAACTACGTCAGCAATTTTCTCTGCATCGCCCCGCGCCACATCATTGCCATCGACCGCATGTCGCAGAAGACCCGTGAGGTCCTGGAGACCTTAGGCGTGACCGTGGAACAGGTGAAGCTCGACGAGCTGACCGAGGGGGCGGGGGCCGCCCACTGCATGACGCAGGTACTCAGCAGGGCCTCTGCTGTGAAATAATTTTGGAATTAACACAGTTTAACTAACGGGGGGGGTAGTATTGCTTTTTTGCCTTATCTTTGCATTGTTAAGAATACCAAACTAACAATGCTTATGAAAAAACTTACTCATTTATTGTTTCTTTTTCTCTTGCTGATGGCAACAGGAAAAATGTCGGCAGCCGAAATCACTTCCGTCACGCTGAACAACAGCATCTCCATGGACAACAACGCCTATCCGGAGGATATGCGGCTTTTCTCCTGGGTGTCCAGTGAGGACCTGGACCTGACCAAGAGGTACCAGGAAGGAGTGAGCGTCTTTGTGCTGAACAGCTTTACGGCCCAGACGACGGGCACGCTGACCTCCGTGGTCATGAAGGCACGCCTCTATGAGAGCGGCACGACGGCTCCCAGCGAGTGGCAGACGTTGACTGCCACCGCCGGAGAGGAAGAAGGCTCGTGGACGTGCGAAGCCAACTACAACCTGCTGGATGGTCTGACCTACCACAAGACCTACCAGTTGGAGTTCTACTTCGAGGGTACGGACGACCAGAACAGCACGTGCTACTTCAAGAACGGGGAAAGCAACTTCATCGTCACCTTCTATACGGGCGGCATGTCCATGATGGACATCAGTTATGTGGAGGTTTTTGTGAAGATGGGCACTGGCACGCAGACCCAGCAGATTCCCCAGTCGGGCATGCCCGTCGTCGACCTGTCGAGTGAGAGCGAGACGGACTTCATGGTGGCCGGCTTCAATGCCTATACCAATGGTTTACAGTCGTTGAAGATGAACTACTGTATCTATCCCGCCAGCAGCACGGCCTCCGAGTGGAAGAGCATGACAGCAACAGTGGACGCAGAGAATCCTGGCAAGTGGGTGTGCTCGACGTCGGTCGACGTGCTCGATGGCTTGACGGTCGGTGAGACCTATGTGCTGGAGTTCAACTTCCAGGGCTCCGGAACCTTTGTGGGACAGGACTGCTGGTACAACAACGGCGGCAGCAACTATATGATACGGTTCACTAAGGCCGAGAAGGAAGTGGGCTTCCTCGATGGCGAGACGGCTGGCTTCCGGCTCAGCGTGAACGGTACGGCTACGGACTACACGCTGACGGGAGAGGGCACACGCACACCCGCCACGGCCTCGCTGGGCAACCTCTCCACGCTGACCTGCGACGCAGCATGGCTGAAGGCGCAGTTGCTCAAGAGCGGACTGACGTTCAGCAGTATCCAGATGGCCTATGTCATCTACGGTTCGGAGTACGACAAGAACGGCAACTGGTACTATGTGGACCTCACGGAGTCGGCTGACCAAGGCTCGGGCGTGACGCAGTTCAGCAGTAGCGGCGATGCCGTGGACCTGCTGGAGTACCGGAAGAACCAGTGGTATCTCTATGAGGGTAATGACTACACGCTGGAGGTCCGTTATGTGCTGAGGAAAGCGGACGGGACCAAGTACTACCTGGAGGGCGGCGATGCCTACAAGTTCACCTTTACCTATATGGGTGAGAGTACATACGTGGAGAGTGCCACCCTCAACATGACCATCAACAACAGCACGCAGAACATCGTCCTGCCGAAGCCGGAGGAGAAGACCTATATGGAGACGGTGAACATGTTACGGCTGAACAGCGTGAGAGCCGTTTACCATGAGACGGAGTTTAGTCCGCTAACGGAGGTGTTCCTGAGTTACCGCGTTTATCTGGACGGTCAGCACGAGTCGGCCACCTGGCAACAGATTGCCATGCAGGAGCAGACTGACGGCACCTGGACGCTATCGTCCGCCTTTGACTTCCTCAGCGGACTGATTAAGGGACAGAAGTACTGTATGGAGTACGAGGTTGTAGGCCGTACTGATAATGGCAATGCGAACACCGGCACGTACGAGATAAGGTTCACCATGGGCGACCCGGCGGTGGCTGTCCGCAGCGTGCGAGTGAAGGGTAGCGGTGAAGCCAAGGCCTACACCCTGAAGGGCACGCGCGCCGTCAGGAACCAGCGTGGCCTGACTATCAGGAACGGCAGGAAGTACGCCCGTTAAGAAGTTTTTCCCCACTTTTTTGCTGCAAAGATAGGCTCTTAGGAACAAAATGCCTATCTTTGCAGCAATGTTATTCCGACACCTACTCTGCTTGCTGGCCCTCGTGCTGCTGTCAGTAGCCGCTCCGGCCGGTGCCCAGCGTCCCCAGTTGGGGAAGCTGTCGCCCATGCTGCGCCAGCTGGTGAGGCAGGAGTCTGCTGCGTCCCGTCGTTTGTCGCCGGCAGCGGACAGAGGTGCTGTCGACGAGGTGTGTGCCCTGGCCCTTGTCAGCAGCGGCGACCCTGCGGCGGTGCTCCGCGAGCACGGCTGCCGCGAACTGGACCGCGTGGGACGTATCAGCATTGCCGCCATCCCCATCGCCCGACTGGCCGAACTGACCTGTGACGAGCGCGTCAGCCGTGTGGAGGCCCATCCGCGGGGCAGCGCACAGACCGACGTGACGGCAGGAAAGGTAGGCGTCAGCAGCGTGTGGCAGGGCCTTAACCTTCCACAGGCTTTTACGGGCAAGGACGTCGTGGTAGGCGTCATGGACATCGGCTTCGACCTGACCCACCCGAACTTCTACGATGCGACGGCCACGGACTACCGCATCAGCCGGCTGTGGGACATGCTCTCGACCGACACCGTCGGCAGCAAGTTCTATGTAGGACGTGACTACGCAGGGCGCGACGAACTGCTTGCGCTCCAGCACTCCCGCGACGGACTGGACCAGACGCACGGCACCCATACCCTGGGCACTGCCGCGGGCAGCGGCTACACCTCGCCCTACCGCGGCATGGCCCCCGAGAGTGATATCTGTATCGTGGCCAATGCCACGTCGGAGAACATCAACCTGATAGACCCTTCGCTGTGGAACCGGTATACCTTCGAGACCGACGTGCTGGGATTCAAGTACCTCTTCGACTAC
>CAMHIM010000004.1 GCA_946185225.1 uncultured Prevotellaceae bacterium | reverse complement strand
GGCTTGAAAGTCGGCTTTTGTGGGCTTGAAAGTCGGCTTTTGTGGGCTTGAAAGTCGGCTTTTGTGGGCTTGAAAGTGCCGTTTTCCGACCCTTAAAACGGCACTTTCTTATGCGACAAGGAAAAACGGGTCGTGAAACAGATGCAATGCCGGCACTCCTTGCGCACCATGCAATGCGAAAGGAAACGTCTCGATAACATTTCTTTTTGTTGCATGCAGACCACCGTCGTACGTACATGAGACATTTAGGCAAGATGATGGGACCATTCATATGGTACGCATAGGAAAAGACACCTATCTTTGCAACCTGAAAGAACAACCCAGCATAACAATATCCATGAAAAAGTTTCTTGCCTCCATGATGCTGCTGGCTGCCACCACAGCCGGTCACGCAGCAGTCATCCCACTTGAGGTGTACAACACCCGCATGCAGACCATCACCGGCTTCGGCGCCGCCTGCTGCGACGGAGCCATGTACCCCTACGGTACTGACACCAAGCCCGTGGAACTGCTCTACGGCCCAACGTCGAAAATCGGACTGAACATCATGCGCATGGAAATCTCGCCCAGCTTCAAGGGCGACGAGAATGCATCATGGACTAACTACAACTGGCAGGGCTGCGTGCCGTCGGCCCTGATTGTGAAAGCACGGGGCGGCATCGTCTTCGGTACACCCTGGTCACCCCCTGGCTCCTATAAGACCAACGGCGTGGCCCAGGGCGGCAACAGCGAAAGCCAGGGATACCAAAGGGGCAAGCTGCGCACCGACTGCTACGAGAAGTTCTTCCCCTGGCTGAACTCCTACCTGAAGTACATGAAGTCCAAGGGCGTGAACGTGGATGCCGTATCCATACAGAACGAGCCGGACTGGTGGGTGAGCTACTCCGGCTGCCTATACGACCCAGAGGACCAGGTGACACTCGTCAAGAACTATGCCTCCATGCTGGACCGCGAGACCTACCCCGGCGTGCGGCTCATCAGCGCAGAGCCTTTGGGCTTCACCCAGAACTATTCTGACGCACTGATGAAGGACGCGACCTGTCGCAAGCACATTGACATCGTGGCAGGACACCTCTACGGCCATGCACCCCTGAAGGACGGGAACATGAAGAGTGCAGCCGTCCTTGCCGCGAAGTACGGCAAGGAGGTATGGATGACCGAGCACTCCTGCACCGACAACATTGACCACCTGCCCAACTGGCACGAGCAGCTCATCTTCGCGGAGGAACTGAACGAGTGCATGCTGGCCGGCTGCACAGGCTACATCTACTGGTACATGCGGGCCCACTGGGGCTTTGTGGGTACGGGCGAGACAAAGTATAACGTCGGCACCATGACCAACACGAAGAACAAGCTGCTGCCACGCGCCTTCGTCATGTCCCACTTCGCCAAGCACGTCACGGGCTCCACCCGTCTGACTACCTCGCGCGACAAGACCAGCGGCGAGGGAGCCGGTTTTGAGTATTCGGCATACGTCAAGGGCGACTCGCTCATCGTCATGGCTATCGACACCACGAAGACCGGCCACAGCCTGAACATCATCCTGCCCGTCGAGGTGAAGAGCGGAACACACCTGCTGTCAACGGGCAACGAGACCAAGAACCTCTGCCAGGAAGCACCCATCGTCCTTGACAAGCCGACGAAGGACGTGACGGTTGACCTGCCCGCCCGCAGCCTGAACACGTATATCTTCATGATAGACAAAGGCAGCACGGCCCTCCGCGAGACCAGGCGCACGAACGTCGCCAGTGCCAAGAGCTACTACGACCTGCAGGGCCGGCGGCTGGACAGGCCCCACGGACTCTGTATTGAGCGAGACACCAACGGCAACTCCAGGGTTGTCATGATGAAACGATAAAAAACCACTTGCCATGAGAAGGATACTGACATTTATCCTTGCCCTCATCGCTGTGCTGACCGCAACGGCACAGCAGGAGCGCTTCTGCATTGCCAGCAAGGGCACGACAGCACCCATCGTTGTTGACAAGAACGACTGCAAGGGCGTGCTGCGGGCAGTCAACAACCTGAGTGACGACATACGGAAAGTGACGGGGACTGCCAGCACCGTAGTCAGCAGCACCAATGCCGCTAACGGCAGCATCATCGTCGGCACCATCGGCCAGAGCCGTCTCATCGACAAGCTCATCAAGCAGAAGAAACTCGACGTCAAGAAGATAAAGGGTCACTGGGAAGGTTACGTCATCGACAACGTGGACGGCAACCTCGTCATCGCCGGCAATGACAGGCGCGGCACCATCTACGGCATCTACGAGGTCTCACGCCAGATAGGCGTCTCGCCCTGGTACTGGATGGCCGATGCGCCTGTGGCTCACAAGGACGAGTTGTACTTCGACAGCTATCAGGAGGAGTGGCCGGCGGTGAAGTACCGCGGCATCTTCATCAACGACGAGTGGCCTTCGTTCGGCACATGGTGCCAGAAGCACTTCGGCGGCGTGAACTCCAAGGCCTACGAGAAAATCTTCGAGTTGCTGCTGCGCCTGAAAGCCAACTACTTCTGGCCGGCCATGTGGGCCACGGCCTTCAACGAGGATGACCCCGAGAGCCCCAGAGTGGCCGACGAGATGGGCATCGTCATGGGAACCAGTCACCACGAGCCGATGATGCGTTCGCACCAGGAATACCTGCACCGCAAAGAGCAGGTTGGCCCGTGGGACTACGCCACCAACAAGGAGCGCGTCGACCAGTTCTTCCGTGAGGGAATGGAGCGCAACAAGGCCTACGACAACCTCGTGACCATCGGCATGCGTGGCGACGGCGACGTGGCCATGGGCAAGGGCGACGACCAGGAGAACATGCAGACGCTGAAGAACGTCATCGAGGGACAGCGCAAGATTATCAAAGACATCTACGGCCGTCCCGATGCCGTGCCCCAGCTGTGGGCCATCTTCACCGAAGTGCAGCGCTACTACGATGCCGGCTTCACCGTGCCCGACGACGTGACATTACTATTCTGCGACAACAACTGGGGCTACATACGCCGCAAGGGCACCGAAGCCGAGCGCAAGCGCAAGGGCGGACTGGGTCTCTACTACCACATCGACATGAACGGCGGCCCGTGGAACGACCGCTGGGTAAACACCACCACCGTACCCAAGTTGCGCGAACAGCTGAACCAAGCCTATCAGAGCGGCATCGACCGTATCTGGATCATCAACGTGGGCGACCTGAAACCCAAGGAGATGCCCATCTCGTTCATCATGGACTACGCGTGGAAGCCTGAGCGCACCCAGTCAGGCCAGGAAGAAGAGTGGTTGAGAGCATGGACGCATTCCGTGTTCGCTGGTCTGCCCACCGAAATAACCAACGAGTGTGCCCACGTCATTGCCCAATACTCGAAGCTGAACCTCTTGCGCAAGCCCGAGGTGCAGGTGCCTGGCCTCTTCAACTACGAGGAGATGCTCCTTCTGAACAATCAGTGGCAGAGAATCGTGTTGCGTTGCGAAGCCTTAAAAGAGCAGATTCCCGCTGAAGCGCAGGATGCCTTCTACCAGTTGGTCTACTATCCTGCTGTGGCCAGTGCCGGTGTGGCAATGATGTACAACGCTGCCACCATGGGCAGTCGTGAGACCGTCAACGAACTGATGAAGAAAGACCAACGGCTCACCGACTATTACAACAAAGTGCTGGCTGGCGGAAAGTGGGACGGCATGATGCTCGACAACCACATCGGCTATACCAAGTGGAGCATTCCCGATAAGAACACGAATCCGATGGACCTGGGCTACAAGGTCAGCCACGACCTCGGTGCCTCGAACGATACGAAGGAGTATTCCATCGGTGCCAAGGAGTTTACAAATAGCGACGAGGGCTGGATATTCTTGCCCAACCTTGGTCGCTATGAAGGCTGCATGGGTGCTGCCGACGTGATGAAGAGTTACCCCAATGGCGACGGCCCTGTGCTGGAGTACGACATCAACCTGTCTCCTGTGGACGGCAAGGGCACTGTGGCCATCGGCATCCTGCCCACGCAGGACATCTACCCTGCCCGTGGTCTGCGTCTCGGTGTACAGATAGACGACCAGCCCATGCAGACCATTGACGCCCGTCAGGGACTGCACGACGAGTTCGGCGAGTACACGCCCAAGAACCTTGCACAGTCGAAAAAACTGAAGCCCCTGCCACCCCATAACAACCTGTTGCTCAGTGGCTGGAAGGACGGTCGCAAGATGCTCCGCCGCGACGAGGTATTCGACAATATCCGCTGGCTGGAGGTCAACCTCAATAATGTCACTTCCGGCAAACACAAGCTGAGGCTCATCATGATAGATCCGGAAATCGTGGTGGAAAACATTGTGGTCAACCCTGACAACAACCGTTACAGCTACTTCGGTAAGCAATAGACGACAAAGGAAATATCTCCCCTCCGGAGGGAAACGACCTTTCCTCCAGAGGGGAATTTCGTCCGTGTCCGCTTGCTGGAACTGAAAAAGAAGAGGCGTCTTAGGGAAAAGTTGTACGGAAAAGGCAAAAAACAGAAAGTTTTGTTTGGCAGCATCGTTAGAATTGAGTAACTTAGCACCGTCATTCAAAAACAAACCAAACAAAGCTTATGTCACTCGTTATGATTCTGCAGCTCCTCATTGTCCTGGGAGCTCTCTGGGTGGGCTCACGCTACGGCTCACTGGCTCTCGGTGCCATCTCCGGCATCGGCCTGGCCATTCTCGTATTCTGCTTCGGACTGAAACCCGGTACGCCTCCGACAGATGTCATCTACATCATCATCGCCGCCGTCACCTGCGCGGGCATCATGCAGGCATCGGGCGGCATGGACTGGCTCATCCAGATAGCCGAGAAGATGCTGCGCAAGCACCCCGACCGCATCACCTTCCTGGCTCCCCTCTGCACGTTCTTCCTGACGGTGCTCGTCGGTACGGGCCACGTGGTGTACACCCTGATGCCCATCATCTGTGACATTGCCCTGAAGAAAGGAATACGCCCGGAGCGTCCCTGCGGCGTGGCCTCCATAGCCTCGCAGGTGGGCATCACCTGCTCACCCATCGCTGCCGCCGTGGTGGCTTTCGTCACCATCTCCAACGAGAACGGATTCCCCATCAGCATACCTGGCGTCCTCATGGTCAGCATACCGGCCTGTCTGTGCGGACTGATGGCTGCCGCCGCTGCCAGCTATCGCCGCGGACTGGACCTGGACAAGGACCCGCAGTTCCAGAAGAAGCTGCAGGACCCGCAGCAGCGCGAGTACATCTACGGCTCGTCGGCCACTACGCTCGACAAGGAGATTCCGCAGTCGGCCAAGAACGCCGTATTCGTGTTCCTCGGAGCACTGGCCGTCATCGTCTTCTTCGCCATCTTCCAGAATATGCTGCCCTCATGGGACGGCAAGCCGCTGAAGATGAACATCGTCATCCAGATTGTCATGATTGCCGCTGCCGCGCTGATGATTCTCTTCTGCAAGGCGCAACCCAAGAAAGCCGTGGCAGGACCCGTATGGCAGTCGGGCATGGTGGCCGTCGTCGCCATCTACGGCATCGCATGGATGGCCGACACCTACTTCTCCAACTATATGCCTGAGATTCAGGGCATGCTGGAAGAGGTCGTCAAGGAGTACCCGTGGTCCATCGCACTGGTGTTCTTTGCTGTCTCAGTACTCATCAATTCCCAGGGAGCCGTCGTCGTATCCATGCTGCCGCTGGCCTACTCGCTGGACATCCCCGGCACCGTGCTGCTGGGCGTGTTTCCCTCCGTCTACGGATACTTCTTCATTCCGAACTACCCATCGGACATTGCTACGGTGAACTTCGACCGGTCAGGAACGACCGTCATCGGCAAGTACCTGCTGAACCACTCGTTCATGATGCCCGGACTCATCAGTGTCTGCGTCAGCACCATCGTGAGCTACACGCTCACCCTCTTGTTCTTCTAAACCAGGCATGCAGGGAAGAGCGACTCCTATCAGTGTCATAGCCTTCGATGCCGACGATACCCTATGGGATTGTCAGTCACACTTCGAGGCGGTAGAGCAACACCTCTACCGTCTCATCGCACCCTATTGCGAAGACCCTGCACGGGAACTCTTCGTCACCGAGAAGGGCAACATGGACGACCTGGGCTACGGCTGTAAGGCATTCACTATCTCCATCATAGAGACAGCCCTGCGCGTCGGCGGCGAACACCTTACGGCAGCCGAACTCGCCGACCTGCTGGCTCACAGCAAGCAGTTGCTCCATCTGCCCGCCACACCACTGCCGGGCGTCGTCAAGGTTCTCGCCAAACTGCAGGAAGGCCCCTACCGGCTGGTGTGCTTCACCAAGGGCGAACTGCAGGATCAGGAGAACAAGCTGCAACGCTCCGGTCTGCTCAAGTACTTCGATGACGTCGTCATCACGTCAGACAAGACACAACGGGAGTTTCGCGAACTGTGCCAGCGGGAGGACATCTTGTCCACCCAGCTGCTGATGGTGGGCAACTCTTTCCGTTCCGACATTGCACCCGCACTGGCCATAGGTGCATGGGCCGTCTACATACCGTTCCACGTCACGTGGCAACTGGAGCACACGGAGGAGTTCGACCACGAGCGACTGACCAGGCTACAGCGGATTGACGACCTGCCACACCTGTTACATCTCTAAGATTCTGTCATCATGCTAACACTGAGGATTGTCAAGAGCAAACGCATAGAAGGCAACGAAACCTTCGACCGATTCCTGAACGGGCTGCCCGACACGTTCAACACCACGGGCAACGAGATACACACGGCACGCAACCGGCTGCGCATCATGGATGTCAGCACGATGGGTGTCGAAGGACTCAGCGAGGTGATGGTAAAACGCTACCACGGTCTCTTCTTCTTCCAGAAGTTTGACTACACCTACATCCGGCGTCCCAAATGCCGCAAGGCCTTCGAGAATACGGAAGAGCTGCGCCGACGCGGCTTCGAGGCGGCTGAAGAGCTGGCCTATGTGGAAGTGTGGAACCACGGCTTCTATCAGTATGCCTTCTTTGTCTCGGAGGTGGGACGCGGCGAACGGCTGGACCATCTCGTCATACGCTTGCAGGAGGAGGGACGGAAAGACATCATCGACCCGCTCATCCACCAGTTTGCCGCACACCTGAAAAGCATGCATGAGCACGGCATCCTGTACCGCGACATGAACTGCGGCAATGTGCTCTGCCGACAGGAGACGCCCGACGGGCCCTGGCAGTTCTGCATGATTGACACCAACCGCGCACGCTTCTATGACGAGCACCAAGTGCTGGACATGGAGACAGTACTGCCCGACCTCATCCTCATGAACCCGAAGATGGGCACCGTGGAGCAGTTCATCGCTGAATACCTGAAGCTCCGCGGACGCTACTCGGACGAGGAGGTACAGCGGATACGCAACATACAGCGTTGCAGACACGAGAAGAAGCGCCCTGTCAAGCACTACCTGAAACGCTACAAAAAGGCATACTACAAATGGCTGGAGGGATGAACCATAAGAAACTCGCTGTCATCGGCGGAAGCTATCTGCAGCTACCCGTCGTCAGGAAGGCCAAGGAGATGGGACTAGAGGTCATCTGCTTCGCCTGGAGGGACGGTGCCGTCTGTGCCGACTACGTCGACCGTTTCTACCCCATCTCCATCATCGAGAAAGAACTGATTCTGGAACGTTGCCGCGAGGAGCACATCGACGGCATTACCACCATCGCCTCCGACACCGCCGTGGTTACCGTCAACTACGTCGCAACACGCATGGGACTGACTGCCAATCCCGACAACTACACGGCCGTTACTACCAACAAGTTCCTCATGCGCCGCTGCTTTGCCGACAATGACATTCCCTCCCCCCGCTTCCTGCGCGTTGCCCAAGGGGACCATTATAACCTGGACGGAATGCGGATGCCAGTCATCGTGAAGCCTACCGACCGCTCCGGAAGCCGGGGAGTGGAGAAGGTGCTGCTGCCGGAGCGAATGCCCGATGCCATAAAAAGAGCCCAAGGGGAGTCGTTCGAACACACAGCCATCGTCGAAGAGTTCGTCGAGGGCTGCGAGGTCAGCGTAGAAGCCATCTCCTTCCAGGGACAACACCACATTCTCCAGATAACCGACAAGGTAACCACCGGGGCACCCTTCTTCGTGGAACTGGAGCACCATCAGCCATCCTCACTGCCCGCCGACGTACAACAGCGCATACGCGACATCGTAAGAAAGGCCCTAAAGGCACTGCACATTGAGTTCGGCGCATCGCACTCGGAACTGAAAATCACCCAAGAAGGCGAAATTCGTATCATTGAAATCGGTGCCCGCATGGGAGGAGACTTCATTGGCTCCGACCTCGTCCGGCTGTCCACAGGGTACGACTTCCTGCGCGGTGTCATCGAGGTTGCACTGGGAGAGTTCCATGAGCCTGTCCTTACCACACACCGCTATTCCGGCGTCTATTTCCTCGCCGAAGAGACACGACACTTGAAAGCCGTCATCGAACGATGGAAAGACTATCCTTCCATCGTTGAAGCCGCCATCACCGACGACCAGCTGAGAAACATCACCTGTAGCGCCGACCGCAGCGGATACCTCATCTATCAGTCTGACCACAAACTCGTCCTACCATAGCCAGCATGAAGAAACTACTCATCATCGGGGCTGGAATAGGCCAAGTACCCTTACTCAAGAAAGCACAGCAACGGGGCATACATGTCACCGTGGCGTCCATACCAGGCCCTTACCCATGCTTCCAGCTGGCAGACGATGTCATCTATACCAATATCTACGACCGCGACGCCATCGTTGAGGAGGCCCGACGGCGAGGCATTACCGCCGTAACGTCCGACCAGAACGACCTGATGATGCCGACGGTGGCTTACGTGGCCGAAAAGCTCGGGCTACCGGGGAACAGTTTCGACACCGTAATGACCTATTGCGACAAGAACCGCTTTCGCGACCTCTGCGACAGAACGGGGGTTCCTGGTCCGCGACACGCCCACATAGGGACAGCCGGTGACGTAACGTTCTTTAATGCCCCACTGCCCTGGATGGTAAAGCCAGCCGACTCGCAGTCAAGCATCGGAGTAAAGAAGGTGGAGACAGCGGAACAGGCAATGACGGCCGTCCATGAGGCATTGGCAAAATCACCCACCCACACGGCCATCGTTGAGGAATACGTCAGTGGCAAAGAAGTTGTATGTGAGGGGCTCATTGACCACGGGCGCTACTATCCGCTCCTATTGGGCGACCGACGCTACTTCGACCTGCCGAACGTCATGATACCCAGTCAGACACTCTTCCCCTCAACACTCAACGAACAGTTTCTGGAACGTATCATCGGCTACGAACAGGCACTGACCGCAGCCAGCCGTCCCGCTTTCGCCATCGTACATTCCGAATACCTTGTCAACGAGGCTACGGGCGACATCTGTATTGTGGAAAGTGCCCTCCGAGGCGGCGGCGTTTATATTTCCTCAGATATCGTCCCTATGGCCACCGGCATTGACGTCACGGGATTCCTGTTAGACAGGGCATTAGGAATAGAATCTGACATGGAGGCGATGCTGGCAAAGAGAACAGACAGGGCTGCTGCCTACGTCTGCTTCTACCTGCCAGAAGGTATCATCAGGAACGTCTCGGACATTGACCTCCTGAAGAGTTTCCCCTTCGTCAAGGCAGCATATATAGAAGACGTCGTAATTGGAAAGGGGACGGAACCACCTACTTATAAGGGAGCACGAAAGGGACCTATCCTGGTTTCCGGCAAAGATAGAGAAGAACTGGAAAACAACATACATCTCGTCCAGCAGATACTACAAGCTGAGGTAACCGACGGGACAGAAACAGCCAAGGGCATCGTCTGGGAGTGAACGAACATGAAAGAAAAATACTTTACCATAGCAAAGTCCATCAGCCGCTGGAAGATAGACTCCCCGCTGGAGAACTGGCTTGCACAACGGGCCGACCATAGCGATTGGTGGAAAAGTCTGTATGTACTCTACTACCGCCTCCTTGACACGGCATACTATCGAAAAGGGCTGCCGCTCATGAATCGGGAGATAGCGAAACATGCCGACAACAAGGAATGCAGACTCAACAAGAAACAGTTACGGAAGGACATGACCTACAGTCTGCACCGCTTCGGGGCTACCTTTGAAGACTATTTCCTCTACCGCTTCTACGAACGCAATGCAGAGGAGCGAGTTCAGTTCAATACGCTGAAGATGCAATACGGCTACTGCGAACTGGTAAACTCCCCTAACATACGGCAGCTCTTTGAAGACAAGGGAGCATGCTACAAGACCTTCCAACGCTTCTACAAGCGCGACCTCATGGAGATAAACGGGGAAAGCGACATAGAGACCTTCCGGGAGTTCGTCAAAAAACATCCGTCCTTCATCTGCAAGCCGACACAGGGACACTCAGGACAGGGCATCCGGATATATCACGACATCCGGCATGAGGACTCCGACACGTTGGCTGCCATCGCCCGGAATGTCAACTGGAAGTTCGTCGTAGAGGAACTCATCAGTCAGGCAGACGAGATGAAAAAGCTACATCCTGAAAGTATCAATACCCTGCGGCTGGCCACCTTCACCGTCAACGGGAATGTCACCATCTTCGGAGCATCACTACGTACCGGACAGGGTACATCAAATGTTGACAACGCCGGAACTGGAGGAGTTTATGCTACAGTTGATGAACAGAACGGGACTGTCATCTCCGACGGATGCGACGATACTGGAAGACTCTATACAAAACACCCCGACAGCCAAATAATGTTTCGGGGATTTACCATCCCGCAATGGGAAAAAGCTGTGGAACTTACAAAGGAAATGGCCCTCACCGTCGAGGGAGCAATAATGATAGCATGGGACCTGGCCTTCTCAACAAAAGGATGGCTAATGATTGAAGGCAACGATGTAGGTGGACACCACTCCTTTCAGGCACCGCTTCAACGTCCCATCAAACCGCGCATTATAAATCTTATTGACGAATACTATAAGTACATATCATGATACCATTCAACAAACCCTTCCTCACCGGCAAAGAGGCACACTACATGTACCAGGCAGTCTACACGGGTAAGCTGTCGGGCAACGGAGCCTTTACCAAGAAGTGCCAAGAGTTTTTCGAGAAAAGATACGGCTTCCGCAAGTGTCTCCTGACAACATCAGGAACCGATGCGCTGGAGATGGCTGCCATCCTCTGCGACATCCAGCCGGGCGACGAAGTCATTGTTCCCTCCTACACCTTCGTATCGTCAGCCCTGGCCTTTGTACGGCAAGGGGCAAAGATTGTCTTTGCCGACAGTTGTACGGACAACCCCAACATTGACGCCGGCAAGATAGAGAGCCTTATCACCGAACGGACACGCGTCATCGTACCAGTACACTATGCCGGTGTAGCATGTGACATGGACCGCATCATGGACATCGCACATCGGCACCACCTGCTGGTGGTCGAGGATGCCGCACAGGCCATCGACTCCTACTACAAGGGACGTCCGCTGGGAAGTATAGGACACCTCGGCTGTTTCTCCTTCCACGAGACGAAGAACGTCACGGCAGGCGGAGAGGGAGGACTGCTGGTCGTCAACGAAGAGCAGTTCGTCCGTCGGGCAGAGATTATCTGGGAGAAAGGCACCAATCGCGCGGAATTCTTCCGCGGCATGGTGAACAAATATGGATGGGTGGATACGGGCTCGTCATTCCTGCCGTCAGAAATCAACAGTGCCTTCCTGCTGGCACAACTGGAGAATCTGGACGTCATACAGCAGCGAAGGAAACACATCTGGGAATGCTACCGGCAGAGGCTGGCCGTACTGGAGGCGAAGGGACTGGCGACACTCCCTGTCATCGGCAAGAATGCCACCAACAACGGACACATGTTCTACCTGCTGTGTCGCTCTTTGGAAGAACGGACCCGACTCATTGCATACCTGAAGGAACGGCACATTACCGCAGTATTCCACTACCTCAGCCTACACCTGAGCGACTACTACCGGAAGCACAACGAGGACATCCCCACCCTTCCAGAGTGTGACCGATACGCCGACACGCTGGTAAGGCTTCCCATGTACTACGAGCTAAAGGACGAAGAAGTCAAGGAGATTATCGGGCACATACTGACATTCTATGGTGTCTGACAATTAACGGAACTCCTTCAGCAGCTGTTGGAGTGAGGTACCGCGTCCTGCCTCCTCGTCAAGCACTTGTTGGCAACGGCGCGACATGGTTGCACGCTCGTCGTCAGAGAGTGAATGCAGATAACACAGTCCCTCTGACAAGTCTTTGGAGTCTTTGTAGCGGGCCACATAGCCCGTTTCCTTGTGACGTACCAAAGCGACTGCAACCCCGATGGGAAACGAGATGGTCGGCGTGCCCAAGGCAGATGCCATATTGACCATCATCGGGCCACTGTCGGCAATCGTCGGACTAAGGAACGCATCTGCCGCACAGAACGCCTTGTACAGGTCGTCCAAGGACAGGACTCCCACATAGTGGCAGTTGACTGACAGAAGCCGTTGCTTGAATTGTTCATTAGCATTGCCTGCTATCAGGACAACAAGGTTAGGTATCTGCCGTGCCGCCTCGTTCAGCGCATCAGCAGCATAGGAGAACCCTTTACGTTTTTCCTGCGTACCCATGGCTCCCATCATTACCACAAAGGCACCGTCATACAACGAGAAACGACGGCGCGCCTCAGCACGAGGGGTGAAAGTGACGGGAGGACGTCCCACTGTCGTTAAGGCCTTCGCATGACGGAATACGGTCGATTGAGGTGCCAGCATGGCATCGTAAGGACTGCAGACAACATATAAAGGAATGCCGGAGAGATAACGGCGTTTCAGCTCCAGCTGAATAGTAGCTAACCGCTTGCCGCGCAGCAGAGCAGGACAGTCACGACAGTCCTGCAGAAAGCCCTTGCACTCGAACGGATAGTGGCAGCCACCTGTCAAAGGAGCCTCGTCAACACAGAAATAGACAATCCTTGCTCCTGTCAGGTCGTGAAGTTCACGGAGCATGCGGGCCGACACAAAGCCCGAGGACCAATAGACGGCAATCACGTCAGGCACAAAGCCTTCCGGACAACGGCGCAGGATGTCTTTCGCACTATATCCCAAGAGTTCGTTTCCCTTGAAGTGATACTCAGGGCACGACTTGTCCACCTTAGGGAAAATGCCATAGCGGAACCACCACTGCAACCGCGTCCACAGGTTACGCCGCGTCATCTTCTTCAGGTTACGGATAAAACGATTGGGGTACAGCACATACTGGTCGTTGCCGTGATGAGAACTCTTGATAATCAGATGAGCCTCGTATTCTGGTAATACGCGCTGAAAGGCATGGAGAACATGGCCAGGGGTCGGGTTATCGTCAACGCCGAGATACAATATTCTTATCTTCCTGTCCATCGTATCAGCCCTGGTGAGTAAATAGAAGCGGCGTGTCGTACAACTTAGAGGCCAAGTCGGAATAAGTACTTCCCTTGGATCCGATGATGAGTTGCGTACGGGCCAGCGTGAACAACTCGACAACGGCATCCTTCATTCCCTGTACATCATCGCGTCGCAACACGACAGAGGGCTGCGTGACAATAAGTCCAGGGAAGGCAGTACGCAGTTGGTTCTTGACTTCCTCGTCATCGGAGGCAATATAGAACTTACACCCAGGATGAGCATCCTGTTGCTCACGCATGAGACGCAGGAAACCGTCCAACGGGTTCTCACGGATGACGGCTCGATGGTCAGTGCGACGGATATGGACACCAATGGTAAAGTCAGCAAATTGCCTGGTGACAGCCTCTACGCGCTGCTCCAGTTCAGGGGTCAGCCGATAATAGCGGGAAAGCATCTGCGTTTCTTCCACGGGGCAGAAACGTTTATTACCTTCTATATATATACGCGTGTACGGAAGGTCTGGCTGGAGCAGGAAGTCGTCATTCCATATCTTGCGTGCCTTGAAGCACTTGTCGAACTTGAACAGACGCAACAGCATGGGCAGACGCAGGAATTGCTTGCCACGACGTATCAGGTAGAACTTCTTTAAGGGGACAACGGGCAACTGGTCTATCGGCAGGAACAGGTCGCTGAAGTCGCAACGGCAGTCTGGGGTATTATGCCAATAGACGGTGATGTCGTACTGAGGCATCCTTTTCTTCAGGGCTACCGCACTGGAAATAACGTTCAGCCGGTTACCCAGCCCGCAAAAGGGGACAAGTGCTATTTTCATACTGAATGATTTTTACTCTTTTTCCCATGCCAAGGCACGGTATTTGTCTGTTCGTGGACCGAAATGTCCGTTCAATGGACGACCGTTGAGCACCTGCTCGTATTTCTCCACGTAGTCCTTGGCCATACGACGAGCGCTGAACATCTCACGGGCATATTCATGACAATGCTGCGGAGAAAAGGCTGAGAGGTCCTTCATATGCTCTGCCATCGCCGCGGCTGAGGTTGTCAGGAAGCCCAACGAGGGGTCCTTGATTATCTCCGGCAATGCTCCGTAAGGTGTTGCAAAGACAGGGCATCCCGCATACAGGCTCTCGATGACGGCAAGGCCGAACGGCTCGTGCCACGTCACGGGAAACACCAGTCCCTTGGAATGGGTCATACAGGCATATTTCCCTGCATCGTCCACCATGCCGTGGAAACGGATGCGCGGGGAGAAAGTGGCATGGATGCCATGACTGATATAGAAGCGGTGGCCCCCCAGCACGTGCAGCCGCTGATGGGGCAGCCGCAGCACGACATCGATGGCACCATAGATATTCTTGGAGCGGTGGGTCGTCTTACCCAGGAAGTGGAAGTCACGACGCGTCTGTGCCAGATCCAGCACAGGGAGTTCGTCCCAGTCAATGCCGTTGAGGACGAATGAACTGGAACCATAGCGACGGGCATGATTCTCGGAGACGAAGATTACGTTGGAGTCTAATGACTCGGGGGGCCGGTTGCCGTGAATAGTTATCACATGCGGTTTGGACAAGGTCTCCATACCCTCGTAGTACTCGTTCAGGTGGACAACGTCCGTACTCTCCGGCACCTGAAGAGCCAAGGGGAGTTCCGGATTCCAGACACGCAACTCGGCAAACGGGCAGTCGCTGACGACCTTGTCGACCAGATAGCACACCTTATGTCCCATGAGTGCCAACTGCTTGCCCAGCCCCCACATGACCCGCTGCGTTCCTCCATAAAGCGTAGCAGGAAAGGTTCCGCTTATTTTAATCAGAATCTTCATCTTCTCGATAGTTAGTGTGTTTCATTAGTAGCGTCAAGAATCTTCCGTACAAGTTGTCTGGGCTGAAGCTTCCTCAGGCAGTCAAGCGTGCCGCGGGGGCAGTCCTTGCTACCAGCAATGGTACAAGGCTGGCATTCCAGCTGAAGACAGAGCACGTCGTCAGGTTTCTGTCCATAGCCCATAAAGCCACAGGCAGGCGTCGTGCTACCCCAAACAGAGACGACGCGCGTCCCAACCAGCGAAGCCAGATGCATATTGGCAGAGTCCATGGTTATCATCACATCCATGTGGGCCATGAGTGCCAGTTCTTCCTGCAAGGTGAAGCGGCCGGCAACCGACATTGCCTGCGATGACAATCCTTCCCATTGCTGCAGCACTGTTGCCTCGTCGCCGCGGCTGCCGAAGAGGAACACACGCACCGACGGCTCTGCCACGAGTAGTGCAACTACCTGACGCATCTGCTCCGTCGGGTACGTCTTGTTCTTGTAACGGGCAAAAGGAGCCACACCCACCCAACGCTCGTCACCCTTCGGAAGGCTCAGAGGACAAGGAGGCAGTGTCGGGAAAACCGACGTAAACTGAGGCCGGCACGTTAACCCCAACCGTGAAAAGACGTCGAAGTAACGCTGGGTGAAGGGACGGGCGGACTGTCTGCCGCCAAGCACCGCCTTACGCTCACTGCGCCGCTTATCCAGCATACAGACCCGTTTTCCCCGCAGCAGCGCATAAGCGTCAATGAGCCATGAACGCAGCACGTTGTGCAGGTCAGCTACAGCGTCCACGGAGTCTGCTCGGAGCAAACTGACAGTTTGAAGGAAGCTGTCGCTACGTTTGACGGGATGTAACTTCACATTTGACGGGACGTTGACGAACAGTTGTGCACAGAAGGGTGTGGTTACCACGTGCAGCGTCACCTCCGGATAAGCCGTCGCTACGCTGTAGATGGCCGGTATGGTCATCGCAACGTCTCCAAGAGCCGACAGCCGTACGACAAGGATGTTCTTATATACTTTCCGCTTCACTTTTGTAACATTTGCTGGTAAATCTCAATATACTTCCGTGCTGCCTCGTCCCAAGAGAAAGAGCACGCGTACTTCTTCATCTGCTCTGCCTTCTGCGGGTGGGCGGAAAAGTCTGATAACCCTTTTTCCAATTCCTGCTGCATGGCACGACAGTCGAAGTCATGGTTAAAATAATATGCATGCGTCCCACCTATCTCAGGCAGACAAGTATGGTCAGACAGGAAAACAGGACGTCCATACTGCATGGCCTCCAGTACAGGCAGCCCGAATCCCTCTGCGACAGACGGGAAAAGGAATGCCTCGCAATGCCTCAGATACCAGTGCTTTTCTTCCTCGCAGATTGGGCCCAGGATATGGACACGTTCCGTCACTCCCCAGCGGCGTGCCTCGGCAAGAATCCGCTCCACATAGGAAGACGGATTGCCTGCCAGATAAAGATGGAAGTGGTTTCCCTGCAACAGGCAGGGAAGCACATGGAAGTTCTTTTTGGGAAGGATGGTAGCTACGGCAAAGAAGAAAGGTGCCGAAGGTGGCGTCTCCGGAGGACAGACGGCGCCTTTGTATGTGTTACATCCATTATATATTACATCTACAGGACAATCTACTACGTCAAAGTGCTCCAGAAGCTGGCGACGCGTATAGTCAGAAATGGCCACCAGGTGTCTTACTTGCCGCAGATGACTTTTCAGCCGACGGCTATATGCTCTCCGCTTGTACTCGGAAAGAGGCTCATACAGGTAATTCAAGTCATGAACCGTCTGCAAGACAGGAACACCCGCAGGAAAGTAGTGGGTAAGCTGATATGCCGAATGCCATAAGGTTATCTTGGAGGAACGGAGCCAGTACTTATGATAGGAGCGGAATCGGAGGTCAGGACAAGGAGCGTATTCCTCTGACATCCCTGCGGGCAGATACAAGGCAAACTGATGGTTCAGTTTTTGTACCACCTGCTGCCTCTGGAGTGCTCTCGCTAACTGGTCACAGAAGTGATAGAGTCCCGTATGAGGATGCCGAAGTTTCTCACAGTCAAATACCAGCATAATAACTTACATTTCCAGATTAAACGTTATGACGGAGTGCTTTCGCGCATATCGTTTCCAAAAGGCCTGGCGATGCTGCATGACGTTTTTTACAGTCTTTTCAACATCGAAGCCTCTTGCATCGGCATAGGCCTCTGCCACCAAAGCGACAAAACGCTTGGGGCCCCAGAACTTGCAGATATTCCGGCATCCCTTACGCCAGGAGACAGGACCGAAGTCCATCTGGTTGATGTCTACCAAAGAGAAGCGGTACTCTTCACCGCACTGTTCCCACAGCACATTGCCCGGCGTATAGTCGCGGTGCAGGATGCCGGCCTCATGCAGTCGGGCACTATACCGTCCAAAGGCCTTGGCAAAATCCTCGTAGGTCCCCTCTTCGGCATTGCCCCATTCATACATTTTGTGCCGATAGGGACACTGCAGACTCACGAAGTAGGAATACTCCAGCAATCCACGTTTCCGTTCCTCAATATATGCTACTGGCTCCGGGGTCTCAAAGCCATGCTCCATCAGACGGACAGCATGAAGATAGGCGCGTGCCCCCTTAGGTTTTCTTAGGCCAAGAGAGTAAACCATTGTATTGATTCCGTGAGGCTTGTGATAACGTTTCACATTGACCTCTGTCCCATCAGGCAACGTAAGCACCTTGATGAGATTACGACCATCTTGAACCACCCGCCCTTGTGTTGTCAGCAGGGAAGGAATCTGCTCCAGGAAAGGAGAACTGTCCTGAAAACGGCTGTTAATATATATCGTCTTCTGCGCCATAGGCTCTTTCAGCATTGGGTCATCTTGAAATACTTGTCTGCCACCATCAGCTGGATGATGCGCTCACGGCGTTTGTCCAGGAACTGCTGCACATACTCGTGAGCATGCCGTACAATAGCCTCCGCCTCCTTCGGGTGAGCGATGTAGTAGTTCATCTTATCAATCAAATCAGAGTAATCTGGCTTCACTTCAATAAAATGATAGTCGGGAATGAGCGTCCCTTCCATGAACCACGTCTCATAGTTCAGGGGAGGCGAAACGGCGATGGAGTTTGACGACATGACCCACTTCAGGCTCGTAGCCACATCGTTACCCTCGATACAGGCAATAAACTTATACTCCAACTGCTGGGGGATATTCAAGAAGCCCTTTACGCTTTCCGGCAACTGCTCGCCCTCCTCCATTCGCGTCTTTCCGACGTTGCACATCGGATGTTGGCAGAACTTTTCGTTCAGGGTTCTGCGCAGCGGGTTTGCATTAGCCCAGGTGGTTCGGTTTACCAGCATGTCCTTCTTTTCCGCAAAGGACATTTTGTCGTTCACGAAACGGAAGTGACGCCACTTATTCAGCTTCAGCAACACAGCGTTGGCGTTTTCCCCATGTATCGGACGGCTTTTGACAAACGTTGGCTGGGCGGGAACTGTCGTCACATCACCGAAAAGGTAACAGAAAGCAGCACGAGGCGAGAAGTAACGGACCACCTCGTACAGGTCGAAGAAGTACTTGGTCAGTTTCTTCTTCTGACCGAAGGGGAAATGGTAATCACGCACCTGACAGGCATCACTCAGGCGCATGGGTTGCGTGAGGCGGTTATAATACTCCACACGCCGCTGTACGTAGTCGCGGTCCTCCTCTGACAAGGAACGGAGCAGCGAGTTCAGTCTGAGACGATACAGGAAGCGTGGCACCAGGAAGTAGTTACCGAAACTACGGATGTAGAGCCACCAGCGTGAGAAGCCTTTTCCAAACTGCGTCCAATAGGATATATTCTTCATGGGCTACGCGTTAATCAGTGAACGATACAGTTCCAACAGCCCCTCAGCCATCGTCTGGTCGCTGAACCGCTTGACATACTCCCTGCCCTGTCTGACCATCTTTTCCGCATAGTCCTGATTGCTCAGGATGCTGCGGATGGCTGCCGACACGCCCTGTACGTCGTGTGGAGCCAGGTAGACACTGTCTGGTCCCCCTGCCTCTTCCAGACAAGAGCCTGTGGCTGCCACGACAGGGATACCGCTGGCCAGAGCCTCGGCGACAGGCAGTCCGAAGCCTTCGTAGACCGACATCAGACTGAAGACCGACGCCAATCGGTAGACAACGGGCAGGTCCTGACTACTCACGGAATGAAGCACATGAACCCTTTCGGCCACATGCAGCCGCGCCGCTTCGGCTAGAACTTCGTCAAGATAGGGTGTCCTGCGTCCCACTAACACCAGATGAACCTCATCCGCCAGTTCCGCTAAGGCACGGACCAGGCACAACTGGTTCTTGCGTTTCTCTATGGTTCCCACGCAAAGGATGTAGCATGGAGGAAGATGGTATTTCTCCCTCACCTGTTTCCGCTGTGCCTCATCAACTTCCTGCGAGAATACAGGGCTAATGCTTTGATACACTAACGCAATCCGGTCCTCACTAATGCCATACAGTGCCATCACGTCCCGCTTTGTAGTTTCGCTGATGGCAACGATACGGTCGGCAACCCGACAGGCATAGCGGGTCTTCCATTGCAAGATGTGACGTGCCCAGAAGCCGTAGGTATCAGGCCGTTTAAGAAAGATAAGGTCGTGGATAGTTACCACGCTCTTGCATCCTGTCTTTTGGATGCCAAACGGGAGTTCGTTACTCAGTCCGTGATAGATGTCGAGCTGCTGCCGCCGAATGTCACGGCATACACGACGGCAACGCCACCATTCACCCAACAGGCCTTTTCTCCATAGTGGCGAGGGAAGCACCACGCGACAGCCCGTTTCCAATTGAGCCAGCGCCTCCGGCTTTCCTGGAACGGCAGTATACAGCATGGGCACAACGTCCCCCCCGTATCTGAGCAGGGCATTGACACACCGGCGGCTGTAGTTTCCTATACCAGTAAGGTTTCTAACAGCTTTCTTGGCATCGAAACCTATCTTCATTCCTTGAGTTACTTACTTTTCAGATATGCCTCCACGCCCTCAATGTCCTTGCGGTTGTCCACGGAGAGTGACTTGCAATGGCAGTTATAGTAATAGATGGGTACGTTGTTCTCTATGAAACGGAAGGAGTCGTTCTCCTCAATCTTCTCAATGGGACCGCGAGGGGTGTTGTGATAGAAGTCGAGGGCCTTGCGGTTGAAGGCGCCCACCCCCACGAACTTGTGGTACACATAGTCCATGTTGCCCTTGGGATAGGGAATGGGGCTGCGCGAGATGAAGAGACAGCGGCTGTGCTGGTCGGTGACAATCTTCAGGTTCGTGGCATCCACCACCTCTACGGGGTTGGAAAAGTCGGTCATCAAGTTCGACACATACAGCTGTTCCTCCTCAATCTTCTGCGGGATGCACTGGATGATAGACTCACGGGTAAGCAGAGGTTCGTCGCCGTTGACCATGACGTACAGGTCAGCCTCAATCTTTGTTGACACCTCGTACAGGCGCTCCGTAGCTGTGTCGTGGTCGCTGCGGGTCATGACGACCTTGGCACCGAAGGCCTCGGCTGCCCTCTGTATCTTCTCGCTGTCGGTGGCGACATAGACCTCACTAAACTCAGGCACTTCCTTACAGTGCTCGTAGACCCACTGTATCATGGGCTTACCCAGAATGAGAGCCAGAGGCTTCTCAAAGAAACGCGTCGACTCGGCGCGTGCCGGAATAACACAGATAATGTTCATTTATATAACTATTTAATTCTTAACTTCTCTTTGGTGCTTCCACCTCTTGTGCGACCAGAGCCATTGGGCGGGATACTCCCGGATGTTCTGCTCCAGCATCCTCATGTAGAGTTCCGTATAGGGATGTTCGTTCCTTCCGCAGGAATCGGCCGAGGCAGGCAGGACCATGTCTGTTAATGTCATGACGTAATGCCCGCGGCGAGGTTTGGCAACATGCAGATAAACATACTTCGCATTCACCCGACGGCCTATTCCCTCGGCACCCACCATATAGGGAGTGTCCTGGTTCAGGAAGTCCATCCAGTGAGTCAGGCTCATCCGTCTCGGGCGCTGGTCAGCAATAAATCCTATCAGGTAGGAGTCGTGCTGCTGCTTCATACCGATAATCGTCCTGACAGCCTCCTTCTGAGGTATCAGCATGGTGTGGTAGCGGGAGCGTACAGCACGCATAATCCTCTCTGCCAGCGGGCTACGAAGCGGATGGTATATCTCTCCCTGTACCGATGGCCGGCTGACGCGCTTTGACACCTCCTGTACCCATTCCCAGTTTCCCATATGTCCAAGGAGCATAAATACGGGTCTGTGGTCGTCGGCCGCCTGTTCTATCAATTCTCCACCACGGACGTCCACATGGCGTCTCATGGTTCTGTCGCTGACATGGAGCAGTTTGACACTTTCCACGATGTTGTCGCACAACTGGTGATAAAACTGTCGTTCAATCGTCAGCAGTTCCTCTTCGTCCTTCTCCGGGAACGAGCGTCTCAGGTTTCGCCGCACCGTCTCCAACTGGTAATGGCCTACATGGTATACAAAGAATCGGATGACGTCGCTCAGTACGTAAAGTGCCCATAACGGCAACAGGGCCAGGAGGAACAGCAGGGCGTAAACAATATGGTAAGTCAGCTTCTCCATAGGCCTATGACTTGCTTAGGATTATGTTTACCACCTTCTCCGCCACTCCGCTGTTCTGCTGCATGAAAGCGATTGCCTTCTGGCGGATATTGGCAAGCAGTTCGGTATTCTTCCTCAAGGGAATGAACCAGTCATCCAGTTCATCGGCCGTCTTTACACTCTGTCCGATGCCAAGAGCCATCATCTTACGCAGCATGGGCTTGCGGTGAATCTTAGGTCCGAAGGCGACTGGCAGTCCATAGGCCGTTGCCTCAATGACGCTATGCAGGTAAGGGGTGAATCCTCCTCCGACATAGGCCCACGTGCCATAGCGGTAGATGCGTGCCAGTGCCCCGACAAAGTCGATGATCAGCACCTGGATGTCGGAGGGCGACGTCGCCGTCCGGTAGTCAGAGTAGGTCATAGCAGCCCCCTTGAGACCGTCGGCAATCTGCCGCAGACGTTCCCTGGTCACCTCATGCGGCACGAAGATGAATTTCACGTTCCGGTAGCGGTTGGCCAGTGTACAAACCAGTTTCAGGTCGTTGTCGTCGTGGATGCTTCCAGCAACAAACACCCTGTCGCCGTTACAGAACCGCTCGATGGTCTCGTCCGAGTAGGGCATCTTCGCCACGCTGACGGCAGCGTCGAACAGCGGGTCGCTGACCACGACGGCGTTCTCAACGCCCAGTTCCTGCAGCCGGTGCTGCGAATCCTCGTCCAGCACCATCATGGCGCGGTAGGCCTTCAGTGCATCGGCATAGAACAGGCGTCCATACCATTTCAGCAAGGCCGACCGTTCCGACACGACTCCGGAGATGAGGAAGGCAGGGATGCCGCGCCGTTTCAGCTCCAGCAGGTAGTTGACCCAGTATTCCGAGACGGCAAAGATGGCCTTTTCCGGCCGCACGACGTCCAAGAAGCGTCGCACGTTGCTGCGCGTGTCAAGGGGTAAGTAGAATACGGCGTCAATAAAGGGTGGCAACGTCTCACGCCCTGTCAGGGCCTCCACGCCCGTCGGCGAGAAGAAGGTCATCACGATGACACAGCCCGTGCGCTGCTTCAGCCGTTCTATCAGCGGACGCACGACATTATACTCACCCAGCGATGCCGCATGTACCCAGCAGACGCTGATGTCGGGATGAGCCTTGCGAGCCGCCTCGATGGTGGCCAGCGCATGGCGGTGTCCCACGGCAAAGCGATGCAGTTTGCTCTCCTTCCGTGTCGTCAGTGCCAACAGGGGCAGCAGCCACTGGAAGCACTTCATGACTATGCTGTACACGTAGCGCATCATTGCGGCTGGGGGTTATCCGAGGATTTCGATGGCTTTCTTCATGCGGGCAAGCGTCTCCTCCTTGCCGAGGAAGGCCGATATGTCGAACATGCCGGGGCCCTTGCCCTCGCCGACAAGCGTCAGTCGCCAGGCGTTCATGATATTGCCAAGCTTATACCCTTTCTGTTCTATCCACTGGTGGACAATCTTCTCCTGATTTTCCAGCGAGAAGTCCTCAATAGCTTCCAGCACTTCCATCAGTTCCGTCAGCTGGCTGGCCGAGTCTTCTTTCCAGCGTTTCTTCGCCGTTTTCTCGTCGTATGCCGCAGGAGCCTCGAAGAAGAACGAGCACAGGGGCCACAGTTCCTTGACGAACGACACGCGGTCCTTCATCATGCTGACCACCTGCAGGATGCGCTCCTTCGGCTCGGTAACGCCGTGTTCACGGACTATCGGCTCAAAGAGGTCGGTAATTTCCTCGTTCGACTTCTTCAGGATATACTCATGATTAAACCAGATGCCTTTCTCGTAGGCAAACTTCGCACCGGCCTTCGAGCATTTTGAGATGTCGAACTGCTCTACCAGCTCCTCCAGCGTAAACATCTCCTGCTCCGTACCGGGGTTCCAGCCGAGCAGAGCGAGAAAGTTGATGACGGCCTCGGGGAAGTAGCCGTCCTCACGGTAGCCACGAGCCGTCACCTCTCCCGTCTGCTGGTCACGCCAGGCCAGAGGGAACACGGGGAATCCCAGGCGGTCGCCGTCGCGCTTTGACAGTTTTCCCTTTCCGTCGGGTTTCAGCAGCAGCGGCAGGTGGGCAAAGCGAGGCATTGTGTCTTCCCACCCGAAGGCACGGTACAGCAACACGTGCAGAGGAGCCGACGGCAACCACTCCTCACCGCGGATGACATGGGTAATCTCCATGAGATGGTCGTCGACGATATTGGCCAGGTGATAGGTGGGCAGCTCGTCGGCACTCTTATAGAGCACCTTGTCGTCCAGGATGTCGCTCTTCACACGTACCTCGCCGCGTATCAGGTCGTTGACCAGGATTTCCTGTCCCGGCTCAATCTTGAAGCGCACCACATACTGGGTACCGCCATTCACCAGGCCTTCCACCTCCTCCTTCGGCATGGTGAGCGAGTTACGCATCTGCTGACGCGTCTTGGCGTCATACTGGAAGTTCTGTATCTCCTCGCGCTTGGCACTCAGCTCCTCCGGTGTGTCAAAGGCGATGTAGGCCTTTCCCTCGTCGACCAGTTGCTGCACATACTTCTTGTAGATGTCGCGACGCTCACTCTGGCGGTAGGGTCCTTTGTCACCTCCGAAACTGACGCCCTCGTCGAAGTGCAGACCCAGCCACTTGAATGACTCTATGATATACTCCTCTGCTCCGGGAACAAAGCGCGTCGTGTCCGTATCCTCTATACGGAACACGAAGTCACCGCCGTGCTGGCGGGCAAAAAGGTAGTTATACAAGGCGGTACGCACACCGCCGATATGCAAGGGTCCCGTAGGACTTGGTGCGAAGCGCACCCTGACTTTTCTCTCTGACATGATACTTTATGTTTTTGTGTGCAAAGGTACAACTTTTCTGTCAGAGTACGCAGGTTCTTGCGTGCTTTTTATTAAGAAAGGTGTAAAAAACCGTCTTTTCCGCCTTATAATTTGTTCAACTTAAACTTATTGATTACATTTGCACTACCAATCATGATATTCGACACACAGCAATGAGAGACAGAAAATCGAAAATCAGCATCGCATTGCGCGACGTGCTGACACTACTGATACTCGTACTTGGCACAACGGCCATCATCGTCTGGTCGCTGCCGCGCGAGGGTAACCACTACCAGAAGATAGAGCAAGGACGCCCCTGGCACTACGGCACGCTGACGGCACCCTTCGACTTCCCCGTCTATAAAAGCGAGGCGACTATCAAAGCCGAGCGTGACAGCGCGCTGAAGGAATACGAGCCTTACTACAGCTACCAGAAGGAAGTGGGCGGCCAGCAGGTCAGGAAGTTTGCCAACGACTTCAAGGAAGGCATCCCCGGCCTCTCGAAGGACTACATCAGCATCATTGCCAACCGGCTCCACCGCCTGTACCTGCAAGGCATCATGAACTCGACGGAGTTCAGCGAACTGAGCAAGGACACGCTGTGCACCATCCGCATCGTCAACGGGAAGACGGCCGTCAGCACCGTCATCACCAAGGTCTGTTCGCCTGTCATCGCCTATGAGCAGCTGCTGGAAGACCCTGTCCTCAAGAGCCACCAGGAGCAGCTGAGGCAGTGCAACCTGAACAGCTACATCGTGCCGAACCTCATTTTCGACAAGCAGCGCAGCGAGGCCAGCAAGGCTGACCTCACGAACAGCATTCCGCTGGCCAGCGGGGTCGTCCAGCGGGGCCAGAAGATTATCGACCGCGGCGACATCGTCGACGAGCAGACAAAGAACATACTGACCTCGCTCTTCCGGGAGCTGGACCGCCGTCACCATGACAACCGCCAGCTGAGCGCCACCATCCTGGGCGAGAGTGCCTTCGTGCTGATACTCATGGTGTGCTTCACCCTGTACCTTCTGCTGTTCAGGGACGACTACTTTGACAAGACGCGCAGCATGATGATGCCCTACACGCTTATCGTCATCTTTGCCGTACTGGCAGCGCTGATGGTGGGGCACACCATTCTTCACATCTTCATCGTGCCCTTTGCCGTCGTCCCCATCATCATCCGCATCTTCATGGACTCCCGCACAGCCTTTGTCACCCACACCGTGCTGGTGCTGCTGTGCGCCGCCCTGCTGCAGCGTCCCTTCGAATTCATTGTCGTCGAGATGGTAGCGGGCATGACTGCCATCTACAGTCTGCGCGAACTGAGCAGCCGTTCCCAGCTGTTCTGGACGGCGGCCGCCGTCACCGCTGCCAGCATGGCCACCAACCTCGCACTCGACTGGATGAACAGCAGCCAGCTGAACGCCATTGACAGCAGCGAGTACAACTTCCTGCTGGTCAACGGCATCCTGCTCTTCTGCACCTACCCCCTGCTGTACATCATCGAGAAGCTCTTCGGCTTCACCTCTGACATTACCCTCATCGAGTTGAGCGACATGAACAAGAAACTGCTTCGCCTCATGAGCGAGGTGGCTCCCGGCACGTTCCAGCACTCCATCCAGGTAGGCAACCTGGCGGCGGAGATTGCCCGCAAGATTGGCGGCAATGCGCAGCTGGTACGCACCGGGGCACTCTACCATGACATCGGCAAGACGCAGAACCCCATCTACTTCACCGAGAACCAGTCAGGCTTCAACCCCCACGAGACGCTGACCTGCATCGAGAGTGCGTCCATGATTATCAGCCACGTGACTGAAGGCGTAAAGCTGGCCGACAAGTACGGTCTGCCGCAGGTCATCAAGGAGTTCATCCAGACTCACCACGGCCAGGGCAAGACAAAGTACTTCTACGTCAAGTACAAGAACGAGCATCCTGACGAGCCTGTCGACGAGCTGCTTTTCACCTACCCCGGTCCGAACCCGTTCACCAAGGAGCAGGCCGTGCTCATGATGGCCGACACCGTGGAGGCGGCCTCCCGGTCGCTGGCCGACTACAGCGAGAAGTCCATCAAGGAACTGGTCAACCGCCTCATTGACTCACAGGTGGCCGACGGCTACTTCAGGGAGTGCCCCATCACCTTCCGTGACATCCAGTACGCCAAGACGGTGCTCATCGAGAAGCTGAAGACCATCCATCACACCCGCCTCAGCTATCCGGAACTGAAACAATAATCCGAGCGGGAAACTGCACACTTTTTTGCACAAAATTGCACATTTGTGCCGAAAAGTGTGCAGTTTCCGTTAATATTCGTTAACTTTGTGTGCCTTAACAATGACTTTTCGGCCAATCAACATACCTTTGCAGCCAATTTCAACCAAGTTGTATAAAGGATATGAATTTTTTGAACAAGACTTGCCTCGGCGTGATGCTGATGACAACCATGACCGCCCATGCCGGCGGAATCTTAACCAACACGAACCAGAGTATAGATTTTCTCCGCAACCCAGCGCGCGATGCAGCCATCGGGCTCGACGGCGTCTACTCGAACCCGGCCGGCGTGGCCTTCCTTCCTGAAGGTGTACACATCGGCTTCAACTGGCAGTACGCTCACCAGACGCGTACTATTAACTCTACGAATCCCGTCTTTGCCCTGGGCAAGAAGAACGGCGGTTCCACGACGAAGGAGTTCCAGGGTGTGGCTGACGCTCCGTTCATCCCCTCGCTGCAGGCAGCCTATAACAAGGGCAACTGGAGCTGGCAGGCTAACCTCTCGGTGCCTGCTGGCGGCGGCAGTTGTGAGTTTGCCGACGGCCTGGGCTCGTTCGAGAGCAAGGTGGGCGAGATTGCCGGCAGCTTCATGGGGCTGGACCGTCTGGCAAGGGCCCTGAACGGCGTTACGGGAGCCAATATCACTGACAACCGCGTGACGGGCTACGACATGAACGGCTACATGCAGGGACGCCAGTACTACTTCGGCGTGCAGCTGGGCACTGCCTACAAGATTAACAAGAACCTGTCCATCTACGGCGGTCTGCGGCTGCTCTACGGCACAGCCACCTACAAGGCGCGCATCAGCAACATTCAGGTGCGCACGGAGAATGGCGACATTGACTTCGGCACCTTCCTGCCACACCTCAGCCAGCAGGTGAGCGAGATGGCTCCCGTTGCCACGCAGGTCTATACCCAGCTGGCCATGAAGGAGGCTGCCGGCATGGAGCTGACCGCGGACGAGGCGCTACTCAAGCAGAGCATCGAGGGCTTGTCAGCCTCCCAGCAGAACGGCTCACTGAACAGCCTGTCCAAGTACTCCGAGGGTGTCAACTTGCTCTGTAACCAGTCGAGCGTGGGCATTGCACCGATTGTGGGTGTCGACTACCGCTGGGGGCGCTTCAACTTCGCCACCAAGTATGAGTTCAAGACCCAGATACGCATGAAGAACGAGTCGACGGTGTTCAAGGCCAGCGAGATAGCCGCCGTCAACAAGTTCAAGGACAGCGAGGAGGTCAACGAGGACGCTCCCGCCATGCTCACCGTGGGTGCCCAGTGGGAGCCCGTCAACGGCGTCCGTGTGAACGCCGGATGGCACTACTACTTCGACAAGGACGTCAACTGGTACGACAACGCCCAGGAGAAGCTGAAGCACAACTCGTACGAGCTGCTGCTCGGTGCCGAGTGGGACGTCACCGACCGGCTGACCGTCTCGGGAGGCGCACAGCTGACCCGCTACGGACTGAGCGACGAGTACATGAACGACATTTCGTTCGTCGTCAACAGCTACAGCCTGGGCATGGGCTTCAACTACAAGCTCAGCAACGTCGTGACGGTGAAGGCCGGCTACTTCCAGACCAACTACGGCAACTACGAGCGCAAGGACTACCCGACGGAGGGTGTCAGCGACACCTTCACCCGCACCAACCGCGTGCTGGGCGTGGGTTGTGAGCTGTCGCTGTAACTCACTGACAGTCAGGCATCCCTTCCTCACCCCGACAAAGTCGGCTTTTGAAGGCCGCAAAACGGGATGTTGAAGGCTTCAAAAGCCGGTTTTGCAAGGCGCAAAACCGGCTTTTGTTTTCTGACAAGTACCGGAGAACGCCGACGCATTGTCCTTTTTCGGTATTTTTCTCGCCAAAAATTCTGCCGTTCCGTTTTTTCTGCGTACCTTTGCAGCCGAATTACAACAAACCGTCAACCATGATCAAGAAAATCCTATTCGCGTCAGCCCTGCTGACAACCCTTACCACACAGGCCGTCGCCGGCGGTCTGATGACCAACACAAACTACCACATAGCCTTCGACCGGATGATGGCCCGCGGAGCCTCCTTCGACATCGACGCCGCCTACTCGAACCCCGCCGGACTGGCCTGGGGCCATGAGGGGCTGCAGCTGTCGCTGAACTTCCAGAAGCCCTGGCAGAACCGCGACATCAAGTTCGGCCAGCAGACGTACGAGGGCAAGGCCTCGGCACCCATCGTACCCGCCCTCTTCGGCAGCTACAGGCACGACCGCTGGGCCCTGTCCGCCATGATAGGCATCGTCGGCAGCGGCGGCTTCGTCGAGTACAAGCAGGGCGTGCCCTCCTTCAACGTGGCCGTAGCATCCATGCTGGGCGCCATGAACATCACCCCCGACCAGTACCAGCTCAGTTCGCAGATGAAGGGCAAGCAGTACATCTTCGGCGGACAGCTGAACTTCACCTACCGTCTGCTGGACTGCCTCTCGGCCGCCGTCGGCGTGCGCGCCAACTACTACGACGGCTACTACCAGGGATATGTCATTGCCGACAAACACCCCATGTTCGGCGACCTCGCCAAGCTGCAGCTCGACGTCGACCAGCGCGGATGGGGCGTTGCCCCGCTCGTCAGCGTCGACTTCCACCAGGGACCGCTCACCGTGGCCGCCCGCTACGAGTTCCGCACCAAGCTCAACATCCCCAACACCGTCAACCAACTGGAGGCCGGACTTGGAGACAACCTGCAGACCTACATCGGCACAGCCAACCCCGCTGCCCTGCAACAGATAGCAGCAGCCCTCGACGCCAAGACCAAGCCCTACCAGGAGGGCGTCAAGACCCGCTACGACATGCCCGCCCTGCTCTCGCTGGCCGTGGGTTATGAGATAACCCCCAAGCTGCGCGCCACCGCCGAGTACCACTTCTTCGACGACAAGAACGCCCAGATGGCCGACGACCGCCAGAAGCAACTGGAGCGCGGCACCCATGAGTTCCTGCTGGGCGCAGAGTACGACATCAACGACCGCTGGACCGTCAGCCTCGGCGGACAGCGCACCGACTACGGACTGGCCGACGGCTACCAGCAGGACACCTCCTTCGCCTGCGACAGCTACTCCGTCGGTGCCGGCGTCGCCGTCAACCTGACAGAGAAGATGCGGCTGAACGCCGGCTACTTCTGCTCCATCTACAGCGACTACACCAAGCAGGCAGAGTTCGGCGCAGAAACCTTCTCACGCACCAACCACGTCATCGGCCTGGGCCTGGACTACAAGTTCTAAAAGACGTATTACAGCGGGTCTACGTCGTAGTAGACCTGCAGCGAGGCATAGCGCTTGTCCTGTAGCAACTGCTGCTGGGCAAGCGCTAAATATTTGCGGACGTCAGCCATGTTGAGCTGCGGCTCCAGCTTCAGCACAATCTTCCGGATGTCCAGCGTCTTCACCCGCGCCACGCTGGGCTTGTCCGGCCCCAGCACGCGTGTGCCGAACCACTGACGCAGCTGCAGGGCAAGCTGCTGGCTGGCCTGGTCGACAACCGACTCGTGCGTATGCTTCAGAAAGACGTATACCAGCCGGTAGAAAGGTGGATAGTGGAAGGCACGGCGCTCGGTCAGCAACGAGCAGTACAGTGCGTCGTAGTCGTTGCGCACCACCTGGGCAATGACGGGCACGTCAGGGCTCTTCGTCTGCAGCACCACCAGACCGCGCCGTCCCTTCCTGCCGGCACGCCCGCTGACCTGCGCCAACATCATGAAGGCATGCTCGTAGGCCCGGAAGTCAGGGTAGTTCAGCATGGTGTCGGCATTGAGGATGCCCACGACGGAGACACGGTCGAAGTCAAGCCCCTTGGAAATCATCTGCGTACCGATGAGTATGTTGGTACGGCCGGCAGCGAAGTCGCCGATGATGCGCTCGTAGGCATGGCGCGAACGCGTCGTGTCCAGGTCCATGCGCGCCACACGGGCCTCAGGGAACAGCTCACGCACCTGGTCTTCTATCTTCTCCGTACCATAGCCACGGCCCTTCAGCTCCCTCCCCTCACAGGAAGGACAGGCCGGAGGCACCTGGTAGACGGCACCACAATAGTGACACGTCAGCACGTTCAGGTGACGGTGCAGCGTCAGCGAGACATCACAGTGCTGGCAGCGAGGCACCCAACCGCACTGGCGACACTCCAGCATCGGCGCATAACCGCGGCGGTTCTGGAACAGAATGACCTGTTCGCCGCGCTCCAGAGCCTCCCGACAGCGCAGGAGCAGCAATGGCGAGAACGGGCCGTTCATCATCTTACGGTGCTGCAGGTCCTTGATGTCAACCACCTGTATCTCGGGCAGTTCGATGCCCTGGTAACGTTCCTTCAGCTCCACCAGTCCGTACTTCCCGCTTCTGGCATTGTAGTAAGACTCCATGCAGGGCGTTGCCGTGCCAAGCAGCGTCCGGGCGCCGGCCATGCCGGCCAGCATGATGGCAGCACTGCGAGCATGGTAGCGCGGGGCCGGGTCCTGCTGCTTGTAACTGGTCTCGTGCTCCTCGTCGACAATGACCAGCCCCAGTCGCTGGAAGGGCAGCAGCACAGCAGAGCGGGCACCGAGGATGACATCATAGGGATTGGACGACAGCTGCTTCTGCCATATCTCCACGCGCTCGGCATCGCTGTACTTGGAATGGTAGATGCCCAGCCGGTTGCCGAAGACGTGGCGCAGACGGTCCATCATCTGTACCGTCAGCGCTATCTCGGGCAACAGGTAAAGCACCTGGCGGTGCTGGTCCAGTTCACGCTGGATGAGATGGATGTAAAGCTCTGTCTTTCCGCTGGAAGTAACGCCATGCAACAGCGTGACGGGCTTCTGAAGGAAAGAGAAAAGGATGTCGTTGTAGGCCTTCTGCTGGGCCTCGTTCAGCCGCTTGACGTTCTCCGGATGAGGCTCTCCGCCATGGTTCAGGCGGCCCACCTCCACCTCGTAGGTCTCCAGGAAACCACGGGTGACAAGCGCCTTCAGCGTCTCGGCAGTGCCCTGACTGGCGTTCAGCAACTCGTCACGGGCCACCTCGCCCTCGAAAGCCAGGAACTCAATGAACATCTTCTGCTGCTTAGGAGCTCGCCGGAGGATGTCCAGAGCAAGGTGCCGGGCCTCTTCCGTGCTGAACTGGGGCGTTGGTCGGACAAAGGTCTCGGTCTTAGGCCGGTAGCCTTCCTCTGCCTTCAGTCCCGAAGGCAGTGCCGCCTTGTAGACTTCACCAATGGGCGACATATAGTAGTCGGCTATCCACTGCCACAGGCGGAACTGGTCCGGCAACACCACGGGCCGGTCGTCAAGCACCTCCTGCAGCGGTTTCAGCGTATAGCCCTCCGGCTTGCGGTCGTGCAGACAGGCGACGACACCCACATAGGTCTTGCCCCGGCCGAAGGGAACACGGACACGCACGCCCTCCACAACCTGTCCCTCCATCGGAAGAGGCACGGAATAGGTGAACATACCGTCCAGCGGCAAAGGCAGGATGACGTCGGCAAACATAGGCTACCGTCAGAAATAATAGGATACGGCCAGCCGCCAGGCATCGGCCTTGGACTTGGCAAGATGCATGGTCTGCTGGCTCAGTTGGCCTTCCAGGCTGGCCCAGGAGAAGTCTCCCGTCTTGCCTAAAGGGATGTTGTAATAGACACCAGCCTCCAGGCTCTTGCCTATAGTGACACCGCCGCCCAGATTCAGGCTGAGCGTGGTCTGCTGTAAAATATACTGCTTGGGATTGTCCTCAACGTCCCGCCACTGGAACGTATCCTCGCCCACGTTGAGCCCCATCTGAGGACCGGCGGTGATGAAGATACCCATGAGCGAGGCCACATCGACGCCCAGCCGGACATGGGCAGGAATGAGCAGCGTCTGCTGGCAGACGCTCTTGCCGCCTACCTTCAGGTGACGCTGGTCGTAAAGGGCAGAGAGGTCAATGTTGAGACCGGCCACAGGGGTTCTGAACTTCAGGACAGGACCGATGAAGAAGCCCGCACGGTTGTTCGACTTCAGCGCCTCGCCGCTGAAGTCCATGCTGATGATGTCCACGCCGCCCTTCACACCGAAAGTCAGGCGGAACGTATCATCCTGCGCATGCAACGGTAGCACCGGCAGCAATGCCAGGACAAGAACGGCTTCTCTCAGTATCCTCCTCATCCCTTACGATGGTCAATGTCTCTGTCTCCGCACCGACACACGAGGTGCAGCGCTCCCGCCACCCGACGAGCCGGACTTGCTGCCGGACTTGACGGTCTTGGAAGAACGCGTCCGGCGCGTCTTTGTCTTGGCAGCCTTGGCCGCTTTCGGGTCGGCAGCGGCAATACTGTCGAGCGAGTCTTTCTTGGCCTGGTCGCCGAAGATGTTATTACGGAAAGCCTCCAGTTCTGACTCAATGCGTCGCTGCTCCTTGGCCAGCGTAGAGTCATCGGGACAGTAGTCAGCCAGGTTGCGACCCAGCATGTTGGTTGTCTTGTATATCTTTCCGCTGTAGCGGTTGAGCGTAAAAAAGTCCTCCATGCTCATCGTGGCCGCATTATTACGGTCACTGGTCATCACCGTCTGACGGTTCAGGAAGGGAGCCAGGTCACTGAACTTCACCCAGAACATCGGGCGGGGCGGCTCTTCGCCGAACTCGCCGGACATGACGCGTACAGGACAGAGAGCCAGCACCTTACGGTGGAAGGTGGAATTAGCCTGGTCGTAGTAAGCACTCTCCTTCAGGAAGTAACGCTTGACCTCCTCCGAGGGAATGTCGCTGTTCATCACCGTCAACTTCCCGTCCTTCTCTTCGTAGTAGACGCCCTGGTCTTCCAGCATCTCCTTGAAGGGACGCCTGGCATCGTCCGTGAAGCGCTCCTCGCTCTCCGTCGGGCTATATTCATAGATAGGGATGTATCCGTTCTGCGCCAGCTTGAAGATATAGGTAAACAGGTTCATCTGCTTACCCTGCGGCATGACGGGATAATAGAGTCCGGCATTGGTACCCTCCGTCAGTTCCACCTCTCGGTAGATGTCACGACGCCACACCACGTCCTCCGGCATGTCAATGGCCGTGGGGAACGCTATCTGCATGCGCTGGGTCACACCGCCCTTGGTGGTGGTCTGTTTCTTCTGCTGCTGTGCTGTCTGCACACGGCTCTTCTTAGGCTGGGCCGTCATCGTTCCTGCCGGGAACAGGGCGATGGCTATAAGTGCAATGATCTTCTTCATTATCATTATCTTTTCGTTATTTCAATGTTTCGTTGTTTCGTCATTTCGAGATCTCGATATCTCGATGTTTCGGGATTTCGATGTCTCGAGATTTATCTCACAATCACCTCCAGCGTTGTATTCAGCTGCCGCTGGATGCCGTCAGGTCCTACGGCAACTACACGCGAGATGTAGAACCGGCGGTTACGCTGCAGCTTGCGGAAGGTATCCTTCTGACGCTCCGAGAAGTGGGAGCCTTCGCCAGCCAGAGGCACTGCATTGCCACGGCTGTCGTAGAACACCGTCTCGAAGGACAACACCCTGAAGCCGATGTCAAGGATACCGTCGTCAATGGCCGCACCGATACCATCGGCCGTCATCAGCTGCTGCTTGGTCATGGCACCGCCACGGAAGCGGTCACCATTACCCTGGGCATCCTTGAACGGGATATAGGGCGTGGGGTCGGGAAGCTTACGTACACGGAAGGTGAACTGTCCCATCTGCTGGGGACGGCCGGTATTGGTGGAAGTGACAGTGATGACTGCATCCTTGCCTACTGCTGCCGGACGGGCGATGTAGCGGCCCGGACCGGTAGGCTGGAGGGTGCCGCCCGTCATCGTTGCCTGTATCTTGTTGACAGGAACGCCGGGAACAGAAATGCTGATGGGGTTGTTGTAGCCGGCATAGAGCATGTTCATGAGGTCGGCCGACACCGTGGCACTGGGGTCCACAACCGTATATTTCTGGGAGAAGTCACGGCGTATCTTGTCACCGTTGCCATTGACCGTCTCGATATGTCCGGTAAGGGTGAAGTCTCCGGTACGCCCACAGACCGTCTCATAGACGTTGTTCTTCAGGCTCACCTTCTGACTGCCAATATAGATGTCCGGCACCTGGGTAGTATCCACTGCGGCCATGACAATGTGTGCGGAGAACCTGTCACCGCGGACAATCGTCTGCGAGTTGGGAATGACGAAGGCTTCCAGGGCATTGACACGGATGTCCTTGACGTCGATGTTCTGCGCCAGGGTATGCAGCACTTCTTTCTCGGCGTTGCGCACGTCACTCTGCAACTTCGACAGTAGCGTTACGGCGGCGGCAGCCGGCATAGACTCGAACATGTACTCCTGCCAGTTCTTTCCCAGGCCGGTAGAGGGGACGTCGGTGGTCAGGTCGCTGGCAATAATCTTCTTCTGGGCAGGGTCGGTCACCATGCGGAGCATGGACTCCCTATAGGTGTCTATCGCCTTCTTCAGCATCTCGCCACGGCCACGGCCGGGAGCAAGCATCACCTGGTTGGCTGCCTCCAGGTCCTCTTTGTTACGTAATTCCTGCGGATTGCCGTCCTTGCCGTCTGCTTCCACTGCGATGGCCTTCTTCAGGTCGCTGGCAAGGGTATAGAGGGAGTCGCTGGCCTGACGGACACGCTGCGCCTTGGCGTACCACTCCTTCACCTTCTGCGGATTGGCCTTCATCTGGTCTTCGAAGTCCTCGTACATACCTGACGTCTCCTTCATGGCGTTCGACGTTGTACGATTCAGGCTCTCCTCCACGATGGAGAATCCGTTGAGCACCTCGTTAGAGACGTTCAAGGCCAGCATAGCCATCAACACCACATACATGAGGTTGATCATCTTCTGACGCGGAGAGACTGGTCTTTTCTTGATTGCCATTTCTTTCTTCTTTCTTTTTTCTAGTTTTTCTAGCCTGGCTAGTCCTTCTAGTCGGGCTAGGCTGGCTGGAGACTCTAGTTGTTACGACTGCGGCACGGCCTTTGGCATGTTGACTGTCATAGCGTCAATCATACGTGTGTAAATTTTGTTCAGTTCCACAATCTGGTCGGCCATCTTGCGGGTCTGCTCATTGATTTCGTCAATCGTACCTATCTGCTGGCTGGCGCCCTTCAGCTGCATCTCATACACTTTGCAGATGCCAGTCAGTGTCCGGTTGAGGTTCTCCATCTCCTCCGAGTCACGGGCCAGGCGCTGACTCTGGTCTGACACGCGGGAGAGCATCTCGGTAAGCCGCTTCAGCTCTTCCACATAATTATTGGTGGCTTCCTCCATCTCCGGGCTGACAGCCCCCTGCTGAGGCAGTACGATGCCTCCCGACATGGCAGCCACAGATGTTGCCACCTGAGCAATGGCCTCGGTATCGTTGACAGGCTCATGTCCCTGCACCGTCTGCTCACCGGCAACAGGAGAGCCTCCACCGATGACGATGGTTCCTCCACCGCCGACAACGGCAGGGCCTTGATAGCCCTGTGCGCCCGCTACTTCAATGGACTCGGAAGCAGTTTCTTCTTCCGTCAGTTCACCCACATGCGTTGGCAGTTCCATGCCGTCGGCAGTCTTGTCAAACGGACGGTCGAAGGCAGCAATAAAGAATACCACCACCTCTGTACCCATACCCAGGAACAGCATGAAGTTGGCTCCCGGCAGATGGGTCAGCTTGAAGAGCGTACCCAGGATAACGATGGAGGCACCCCAGCTGTAGGCATAGTTCATGAACGTCTGGCCCGGCACGCTGTCCAGCCACTTCTGCAGACGGTAAATGACGTTGTATTTGCTATAGTTTGTCATTTCAATGAGTGTTATTTCGTTGTTTCGTTATTTCAATATTCCGAGGTTTCGAGATTCCGAGATTTCGAGATCTCGAGGTCTCGCTATTATTTTTTCTTCTTCGTCGAGGTTTTCACGCTCTTTGCTTTCTCACTGGTGGTATTGGCCAGGCTACGGACGCACCGGAAGCCGATGTAGGAACGCGGCTGGTTCTGGTACTCCGACGAGCGCCATGCCGAGCGTATGTAGCTCTCAGGGTCCTTCCACGAGCCGCCGCGCACACTCTTCTTCTTCAGTCGGTAGGGGTCTTCCTTGGCTGCATTATAGCTCAACTGGGGGTTGATGTCGTTCATGGCCTCCACACCTGCTTCTGTATAGATGGTAGAGGTCCACTCGGCAACATTGCCGGCCATGTCATACAAGCCATTCGTATTGGCGCTGTAGATGCCCACCTTGGAAGTGATGAGATTACCGTCCTTCGTGTAGTTACCGTTGTCGGGTTTGAAGTTGGCATAGAAACACCCCTTGCCACTGGCGACGTTGTCGTTCTCCCACGGGAACTCGTTCTGGTCCTTGCCACGGGCGGCATACTCCCATTCGGCCTCCGTCGGCAGACGATAGCGCTGTACATAACGTGCTGCCGGTCCAAGGCCCTTCAGCAGGTAGTCCGTACGCCAGGCACAGAAAGCGTTGGCCTGTTCCCACGTAACGCCCACTACGGGATAGTCGTTATAGGCGGGATTGGAGAAGTAGTTACGCATGTACACCTCATTGTCGGCGTTAGGGAAGTCGTTCACCCAGCATGTCGTATCAGGGTAGATGTTGACGATGTACGTATTGAGGAAGTCCCAGGGTCCGCTCAGGGGGCGGTTGATGGTCTCCCGTACGATGCGCCCCTCATCGTCAATATAAGCCGTATCCTTGGAAATCATCACCTGCTCGTCAGGACGCACCTGGACATCTGTGTTCAGGTTACGCTCCTCAGGGTTCAGACGGTTGCGGCGCAGGGCAGCTGCCGTATAGTCGTATACCTCGTAGCGGTAGTTCATCTGGGAGGCGTCCAGCATCTTCTCGCCCGTCACGGGATTGGTGACATACAGGCTCTCCATGGCCCGCAGCTCGTCCTCATTAGGTTTGCGCGGCAAGGCCTTCTTCCAGTTCAGATAGGGTTTCACGGGGTCACCGTTCTTGTCTTCCTCTATCTTGTAGGTCTCGTCACCGCCATAGTTCGGATCGGCCAGACGCTCACGGAGGATAGAGTCGCGCACATAGTTGACAAACTGGCGGTATTCGGAGTTGGTAATTTCAGTGTCATCCATCCAGAAGCCCTCGATGGAGATGTCCCGAACGGGAGTCTGCTTACCCCACAGGGAGTCCTGCTTGTCAATACCCATACGCAGATGTCCACGCTTGACGAGCACCATGCCGTAAGGAGCCGGTTCCGAGAACGCCTTGCCGCTGGTTCCCGTCACCTCACCGCCACTGGCAGTGGCCGTCTTGCTGCCAAAGCAGCCCGTCAGCGAGAACAGCAAAATAGCAAAAAGGCAGAAGGGCAGCACAGACTGCGCCCGCTTACCTGTCAGTTTCTTCATATCCACTATCTTTCTCATATTTATTGCACGTTATTGTCTTTCCGTTTTTATGGTTACTCTCTTTTTACAGAATTCTCACGCTCTGGTGCCTGTTACGCCCTTTCTTGAACAGGTTAACATCAGTCTGGTAGCGCATCAGCAGTTCGTGGCTTCCGTTGCCGAGGCTGATGCCCGAGGTATATGCCTCGTAGCTGTAGCCCAGCATAATGCCGTGGAACATCCCGCCCACAAACACCGTCACGGAGTTTGTCGGGCTGTAGCCCACGCCGACATACATCACTTTCTTGTCGTTGACATAATCCAGCCGCACCGTCGCATCAGCACGATAGCCCACGCCATCATACCGACCGAGCACGGAAGGATGTATTGATAAGAACGGATTTCTGAGTCTTATATTGTATCCGCCCGTTAAATAATACGTCCTGTCTATGTTCATTTCATTGGTCTCCCCGAGTTCCACCTTCGGTGCCGTAAGATGCTGTACAGAGGCTCCCACGTACCAGTTACGATGGAGATAATACAGTCCGGCGCCCAAGTCCAGCGCATTTCCCGTAACCGACGAGGTACTGAACGCCGGGTCACCCTTGTCAGCCAGGTCCAGCTTGGAGCCGTCCAGGTCCTCCGTCAGCAGTCCTCCCTGCACACCCACAGCCAGCGAACCGCCCAGCAGACGGAACCTATAGGCATACTGCAAGGCAAGCTTCTTATGGGAGAAGAGACCTATCTGGTCGTTGACGAACTGGGCGCCCACGCCATGATAGGACCTGACGAAGTAGAAGGGCAGGTCGGCGGCAGCATACATTGTACGGGGGTTCCGCTTGAAACCGGCCATCGTCATATTATAGGCAGCCACTACGTTCAGCTTGGCCTCCTTGCCCACTGCGGCAGGGTTATACGAAGGTTCCATCGCCCAATAGTGGCTGAACGATGGATCGTACTGTGCATAAGCCTCTGTCAGGGCGGCCAGCAGCACGACGAAAAAGAGTAATACTCGTCTGAACACGTTATCAGTAACGCGCATGCATACTATTTTATTGTCTTTTTCGTGTTTTTATTACCCTTGTTCCATATTTTTTTTGTACCTTTGCAGCCGAAGACAAGCTCCTTTTTAAGGAGAAGGAGTCCGAGTTGTCTCATGATGTCACTGACAGTCAGTACATTACAGACCACAACACCAGACGGGAGACCCCGTAGCCGCCACATTACTTTTTGTGGTGACCCCTTTGTTTTATCTTAATACTCCCGTATTACAGCAGCCATGTTCAAGCAACGAGCACCTCACTGGTTTCCCATGCGGATAAGAAACTCCAGCCTTGCGCGGCTGCAGAAGCTCAAAGAGCGTCTTGACAAAGACGAGAACGTGGACGCCACCTACGTCCCCCTCGAATACATGAAATTAAAATCGGACAAGATGGACTTCAGCCCGTCAATACTGAACTACATCTTTGTCCACTCTACTTTTGAGAAGCTGAAGGCCATGAAGTCGAACCTGGAACTCTACGAGCCCCTCCGCTTTGTCATGCACCCTGCCTACAACGAGAAGTACGAGCGCCATGACGAAGTGCTCTATGTCCCGGACAAGAAGATGAACGACTTCATGCTCGTCACCGCACAGGCCAACGAGAAAGTCATCTTCCTTGACAACCTGGAATATGCCTGCAAGCCCAGTCAGGGAGTACAGATTACCGAGGGACAGTTCTCGGGTGTGGTAGGCCGCGTCAAGCGTATTCACGGGAACAAGTGCGTCGTCATTCCCATCAGGGACACGGCAGCGGTAGCCATTCTGGACCTTCCGCGCAAGCACCTGCGCTACCTCTCCGATGAAGAAATGGAAGAGATAGAGAGTGCTTCGGACGAGCCATAAGAAACAGAAACGAACAAATAACAATCACACATAAAAAGAATTACAGAACATGAAGAAATGGATTTTTCTTGTCTTGACGAGCATCACGCTGCTCACCTCGTGTAAGACGCCTCAGGACATCGCCTACCTGCAGGACGTCAGCACACAACAGTCCATTCAGACGCCAAGCGACGGATACATCCGCTTTCAGCCGGGTGATAAACTCAGCATTTTCGTACACAGCCGTGACGAACAGCTCAGGGACCTGTTCAACATCTCTGGAAGAAACGGCGGGTCGTACAACATGCAGGGCGGCGGACAGAACTACGCCCCTTACACCGTTGACAGCAACGGCGAGATAGACTTCCCCGTCCTGGGCAGTATCAAGATAGAAGGACTCACGCGCGACCAGGTGGCCAAGACCATCAAGGAACAGCTCATCAGCAACAGCCTGTGCAAGGACCCGATAGTCAACGTTGCCTTCTATGACATGAGTTTCTCCGTGCTGGGCAACGCAGGAACCGGTGTCAAGCAAATCAGCAAGGACCGCATCACGCTGTTCGAGGCGATTGCCATGGCCAGCGACCTGCAGATTGACGGTCTGCGCAAGAACGTACTGGTCATGCGCCAGGAAGGCGACAAGCAGGTGCCCTACCGTGTCGACCTGACCAGCAGCCAGAGCGTCTACAACTCGCCGGTCTACTACATCCGTCAGAACGACGTCATCTACGTAGAACCCAACAACAAGTACAAACGCAACAGCACCGTCATGGGGTCCAGCGCCTACCAGCCTACGTTCTGGATGTCACTGGCTTCCTTCCTGACCACCATGGCACTCATCTTTATCAAATAATGGTTATGGCACAGACAAAAACAACCACGGCAAACCGCCGTACACAGGACGAGGAGTCGCTCAGCATCAGTGAGATGCTCACGGTATGCCTCCGCCACTGGCCCTGGTTCGTCCTTTCCCTTGCCGTCTGCATGGGGCTGGCCACGCTCTATCTGCTCTCCACGCCGAAGACCTATACGCGCATCACCTCCATCCTCGTCAAGAACAGCGGCGAGAAGTCGAGCGACATTAAGGTGATTGAGGACCTGGGAGTCAACAACCTCTCCTCGAACATCTCCGACGAGATTGTTGCCATCCACTCCCCGGCCGCCATCTACGACATGGTGAAGCGCCTTCACCTGGACGTCAACTACTACCGCCCCGGCTTCTTCCGTGACGAGCCGTTATATGCAGAGACCCTTCCCGTCGAAGTCGACTTCCCCGGGATTGACGACAGGACCCAGGTGACATTCCGCCTGGCACTGGAAGGCAAGCACACGGCAACCGTCAAGGACATCGTGCTGAAGGGCGAGGCCGTGGACGGCACCTACAACGTGAAAATAGGGAAGAAAGCCAAGCTGCCCTTCGGAAGCATCACCGTCAAGCCGTCCCTGTACTACAACGACGACTCACGCGAGGAAATCCTGATAGAGCGCATCGGCTACCTCGCCGCCTCCCAGCAGTACGGAGGCCTTATCACGGCAGAGCTGCAGCCGGAGACCCGCAACATCATCGACCTGGTGTGCGTCGACAAGTCCATCCCCCGTGCCGAGAACATCCTGAAGACCATCATCAACATCTACAACGAGAACTGGGTCCAGAACCGCAACCAGATCAGCATCTCCACCAACGAGTTCATCAAGGAGCGTCTGGCCATCATCGAGAACGAGCTGGGCGACGTCGACAAGAACATCGCCGGTTACAAGAGTGCAAACGCCATGCCCAGCGTAGAGGCTGCCGCCGCCCAGGCCATGGGCCAGGAGAACGCCGCCGACCAGCAGCGTCAGCTCCTGAGCAACCAGCTCTACATGGTGCGCTATGTCCGCAGCTACGTCACCGACCCTACCCGCACCCAGCAGCTGCTGCCCGCCGGCTCCGGCATTGGCAACGCCGCCGTGGAGGCACAGATTGCCGCCTACAACGAGAAGCTGCTCCAGCGCAACAACCTCGTGGCCAACTCCAGCGACCAGAACCCGCTCGTCAACGACCTGGACGTGACGCTGGCCAACCTCAAGGGTGCCATCCTCAACTCCCTGGACAATATCCAGGCAACGCTGAGTGCGCAATTGAGCACCGTGCAGTCCATCCACAGCCAAGCCATCGGCAAGCTGTCGGCCAATCCTAACCAGGCCAACCACCTGCTCTCCATAGAGCGCCAGCAGAAGGTCAAGGAGAGCCTCTACCTCTTCCTCCTGCAGAAGCGTGAGGAGAACGAGCTGTCACAGGCCTTCACCGCCTACAACACCCGCATCATCGCCGAGCCCTACGGCAGCAGCAAGCCCACCTCGCCGGAGCGCAACAAGATTCTGCTGATGGCACTGGCCATTGCCCTGGCCCTGCCCGCAACGTTCTTCATCGTCCGCGAGAACATGAACACCAAGGTACGCGGCCGCCGCGACCTGGAGAACCTCTCGGTTCCCTTCGTCGGTGAGCTGCCCATGTGGAAGCACTCCAAGGACGAAGAGACCCAGAGGCACGGCTACCAGATTGTGGTAGCCCAGCACAAGCGTGACATTCTCAACGAGGCGTTCCGCGTGGTGCGCACCAACCTGGAGTTCATGACCAATAGGGAGAAGAAGTGCCGTGTCATCATGTTCACCTCCTTCAACCCCGGCTCCGGCAAGACGTTCATCTGCGGCAACCTCGGAGCCTCCTTCGGCATCCGCGGGAGCAAGACCATCTGCATCGACCTCGACCTGCGCCGAGGCTCCCTGTCGGAGTTCGTAGACTCTCCCCACCACGGTCTCACCAACTACCTTGGCGGACAGACCGACGACTACAAGTCGCTCATCGTCCGCAACGAGGAGGCCGCCGTCGACTTCCTGCCGATGGGAAAGATACCACCCAACCCCACCGAGCTGCTGTATTCCCCGAGGCTCAAGCCCATGCTCGAGGAGCTGCGCCAGCAGTACGACTACATCTTCATTGACTGTCCGCCCGTGGAGATTGTGGCCGACGCCACCATCATCAACAAGGAGGCCGACATCACCATCTTCGTCGTCCGCGCCGGACTGCTGGAGCGCGCCATGCTGCCCGAGTTGGACAAGAACTACCAGGAGAAGAAGTACAACAGCATGGCTGTCCTGCTGAACGGTACCGATGCCGAGCATCACTACGGCGGCCGCTACGGCTACGGCTACGGCCGCTACGGCTACGGCAAGGGCCACGGCTACGGCTACTACGGAAGCAGCAAGGAAGAGAAATAACCAACCATTATATATGAAGCCAAGCGAAACCATCAACCATATCAAGCCCAAGAAGAAGTGGCTTGACGTCGACATCAAAGGACTGTGGAAGTACCGCGACCTGTACCGCATGTACATTCTCCGCGACTTCGTCACGCAGTACAAGCAGACCATCCTCGGTCCCCTGTGGTACATGATCAAGCCGCTCATGACCACCGTCATGTACATGTTCGTCTTCGGCGGCCTGGCCGGCATCAGCACCGACGGCATCCCGCAGCCGCTGTTCTACATGGCCGGCATCGCCCTGTGGAACTACTTCAGCGGCTGCTTCACCAACTGCAGCAACATCTTCACGGCCAACCAGGGCGTCTTCGGCAAGGTTTACTTCCCCCGTCTCGTCGTACCCTTGAGCAACATCACCAGCAACCTGTTACACACACTCATCCAGTTGCTGATGTTCGTCATCCTCTATGTCTTCTACGTGTGGACGGGCAGGTTCGAGTGGTCGCTGACGTGGACGGCGGTGTTCATTCCCGTCTTTATTCTCATGACAGGCCTTCACGCCATGTCGTGGGGCCTCATCATCACCTCCCTGACCACCAAGTACCGTGACCTGACGATGCTCATCGGCTTCGGCGTCCAACTGCTGATGTACGCCACGCCCGTCATCTACCCCCTGAGTTTTGCTCCTGCAAAATATCAGACGCTCATCAACCTGAACCCGCTGTCGCCCGTCTTCGAGGCCTTTAAGTACGGCTGGTTAGGCGTCGGCACCTTCTCCATCGGCGGACTCATCTACAGCGCCGTCTTCCTTTGCATCACCATGTTCCTGGCCGTCATCCTCTTCAACCGGACGGAGCAGCGCTTCATGGACACCGTTTAATCACCCAACAGTTCCCACCACATGGATAAGAATACCGCCATAGAATTCTGCAACGTCGGCAAGCAGTACCGCCTCGGCGTTGTAGGCACCGGCACCCTGCAGCACGACATGAACCGCTGGTTCCAGACGACCATCCTCCGCCGGGAGGACCCCTACCTGAAAATCGGCGAGACCAACGACCGCAGCAAGCGGGGCGAGAGCGAATACGTCTGGGCCCTGCGCGACATCAACTTCAAGGTGGAGCAGGGCGACGTCGTCGGCATCATCGGCAAGAACGGCGCCGGCAAGAGCACGCTGCTGAAGCTTCTCAGCCACATCACCGCACCCAGCGTCGGCGACATCTGGTACCGCGGCCGCATCGCCTCCCTGCTGGAGGTCGGCACCGGTTTCCATCCGGAACTGACGGCCCGCCAGAACATCTACATGAACGGCAGCATCATGGGCATGACCCGCAGCGAGATTACCCGGAAGCTGGACGAGATAGTCGACTTCTCCGGCGTGGAGCGTTATCTTGACACCCCCGTCAAGCGTTTCTCCTCGGGCATGACCGTCCGCCTGGGCTTCGCCGTAGCCGCCTTCCTGGAGCCAGAGATTCTGGTTGTCGACGAGGTGCTGGCCGTGGGCGACGCCGAGTTCCAGAAGAAAGCCATCGGTAAGATGCAGGACGTAGCCAAAGGCGGTGAACGCACCGTCCTCTTCGTCTCCCACAACATGGCAGCCGTCAGGAAGCTCTGCCACAACGGCATCCTGCTGGAGAACGGCACCATGCGCTATGCCGGCACCATCGACGACGTGGTGAAGGAGTACATCGGCGGCGACGCCCAGACCAGCAACAAGGTGGTCTTCGACGACCCCGCCACGGCTCCCGGCAATGACAAAATCCGCATCCGCTCCTTCGAGCTCACCCCCATTCACGGCGATGCCATCAACGTCACGTCAGGCATCCACGTCAAGCTGGCGTTCCACAACAACGTGCCCAACATCATGCTCGACGCCGCCTGTAATCTCTGCTGCATGGACGACACCATCATCTGCCACCTGCCCATGCTCATCAGCAAGGGCCGCGACTCCAAGGTTGGCGACTTCACGTTGGAGTACGACATTCCTCCCTACTTCCTGAA
>CAMHIM010000003.1 GCA_946185225.1 uncultured Prevotellaceae bacterium | reverse complement strand
CCGTTTGTCGATGAAATAGTATATCATCTATATTATGATGGTGCAGTTTGTGAACTTGACAATCAGTCAAAAGGTAAATTATTAAGAGTATTGTTCTCTGATGTGAAAATGGGGAAGGTCATTCGCCCTTTGGAAAATGCATTGTCACTAACAACAGCATCTCTACTTAGGATGTATAAAGGAGAAACAGATAAATTGTCTTTACCAATGATAACATGAGTGAAAATCGCCTAAATGCATATCATATTATGTGGCTGTTTGTTTTCTTCGACTTGCCGGTGGTTACCAAGAAAGAACGTAAGACAGCATCATTATTCCGTAAGAATTTGATGAAAGATGGCTTTGTAATGCTGCAATACTCTGTTTATATACGGCATTGTGCATCTTACGAAAGCCAGATGGTTCACATAAAAAGGGTTAAGTCTATTCTTCCAGAAACAGGAATGGTGAGTATCTTGAGCGTAACGGATAAACAATATGGTGAAATTGTAAACTTTTGGGGAAAGGAAAAGAAGAAAAAGGTACCAACAGAGCCTCTCCAGTTGGAATTTTTTTAGTACATTTGCAGCAGAATTCCTCATCCAGAAACCACTTCTTAGGCTAAAAGATTACTCTAAGTGTCTTAATGTAAAAGGAATAAGTAACTTATGTTGTGGTTTGATGTAGGATAAGAGACATAAACAACACACCAGCACCAGCACCAACGGTGCCACGAGTTGTGGTTTGATGTAGGATAAGAGACATAAACAACATTTCGCTCTTCGACTTGGCAATCTTGCTGGTTGTGGTTTGATGTAGGATAAGAGACATAAACAACTTTATACTATATATTTCTATATTTCGTAAGTTGTGGTTTGATGTAGGATAAGAGACATAAACAACTGACAAAAATCTATTGTATAACTGCTTGGGGTTGTGGTTTGATGTAGGATAAGAGACATAAACAACGAGGTGGGGTCGTTCCTCACCGTCGGCAAGTTGTGGTTTGATGTAGGATAAGAGACATAAACAACGATGCTGTCATCAATAGCTTCACCTCTCGAGTTGTGGTTTGATGTAGGATAAGAGACATAAACAACTACGCAATAACGATAACTTGTCGACCATGGTTGTGGTTTGATGTAGGATAAGAGACATAAACAACAGAGGTGGGGTCGTTCCCCACCGTGGGCAAGTTGTGGTTTGATGTAGGATAAGAGACATAAACAACTTATTGCGCAAGTTTTTTTTATATGTTGTAGTTGTGGTTTGATGTAGGATAAGAGACATAAACAACTGGAAACACATCGCCGCTCACATAAAGCAAGTTGTGGTTTGATGTAGGATAAGAGACATAAACAACAAAACAAAAAAAATAAACAAGAGCAGGGTGGTTGTGGTTTGATGTAGGATAAGAGACATAAACAACAAGGAGAAGCGACGCATCATCTACGGACTGGTTGTGGTTTGATGTAGGATAAGAGACATAAACAACGACCTTATCATGCTTAACCCACGCGAGAACGTTGTGGTTTGATGTAGGATAAGAGACATAAACAACGGGCAACAGTGAGCTGCTGTTGGAGGGCGGGTTGTGGTTTGATGTAGGATAAGTGCTCACAGAGGGACAGACCCCCTGTGAGGTTACAGTTTCTCGCCGATATAGAGGATGCTGTCAGGCCCTATTGATGCTTTGTGGATGAGTCTGAAGTGCTGCTGGAAATGGCTTGTAAACCACGTCTCGTTATACCAGGCAGGGAGCGGGGCGGCTGCATGGCTGTCACATAATCCTGATGGAATGAATTCTACGCAGACGTATCGGTTGGTGTACATGGAGAGCCTCTCAAACAGGAAGGAGACATGGAAATGCTGGGAGAGTATCAGGCTGTGGGTCACTGCCAGGGCGACCACAAGGTCTGAACTAAGTCTCTTTACGTCTTGCTCTCCGTGTAATGGGAACATGGCGTTGGTGAAGACCGTATTGATGTTCGTGACGTTGTTCTTGCTGAAGTAGGTGAAGGCCTTGTCCGTCGCGTCTTCGTCGTTCTCAATCGTGAAGATGCGGCTGAACGTCATACGGCTGGACAGACGAAGACTGAACTGACCCTCGCGACCTGCTATGTCGGTGAGGGTTGTCGCATCGGCACAATAACGGCGCACTAATCCGATGATTCTGTCGAGCCTGTCGTCGTCCGTGGCGGGAGGGGTGCGGTGACTGCAACGCCCTGCAGCAGGAAGGCGCTTACGCTCGATGCGTGAGACTGCGGCAATGGTGGGGAGGTCGACAGGGATGCTTTTGTACATGCGTTTCCTTGCCTTGATGTTGAACAGGTCAATGCTGCGGTTATAGACGCTCTTCAGCCTGTTCTTGAAGATGTCAAGACGGTGTCCGGGAGTCTCTGATAGTTGGGATTTGTATTTCCCTACTATCGTGGAGTCTGATGCCTGCTGGAAGGGTGTCAGGAAGGAGTAATGGGTGTTGTCGGAAATAACACATCTGTTCAGGAAATACTCTCCATCTCTCCAGAGCAGTAATGGTAACAGGCAGGCTGTGAAGAACTCGTCGTTCATAATGCTGCTGCTCCTCCTTTTCACAAAACTCCCTATATCAATAAATACTGGCTTCGTGCCCTTGAAGGTTATATTGCCCAGATGGTAATCCTTGAGGTCATAGCCGTCCTCGTTACAGATGCTTCTGACGCGCAGAAGATGGATGACAGCTGCTTTGAACATCTCGAAGGACCATTCGTGCTGTCGGGTGTCCGGACACTTCTCGTGTTTTAGGATGATATGGTCATGATTGTCTGCCTTGACAGTCATGTTCTTCTCAATGGATGTTTGGGGGATGTAGCCCAGCGCCGTCAGCTTCTTGAAGAAGCGTGCCTCCAGCATCTCCTGGCAGAGTGACTCGTTCTCATGGCTTACCATCCTGTATATCTGGCCTTCATAGGTGAAGACGCGGCCGAAGCTGTCGGCTACGGAATTGGAGAGAAAACGGACGTCTTTCAGGTTAAGTTCTATCATCATGTTCATCTGTCAGATGTTATCTGTTTTTTGCATTTTCCATACAACTCGATATATTGTTTGGCAATGAGCTCATACCGATAATGGTCTAAGATGTACTGGCGAATCGCGTGACTCTCATAATGGTTTCCCATTGCCTCTGTAATGCCCATGGCTATGGCATCGGAGTCATATCCCTTGCACAGTACTCCGTTGAAGGGGTGGACAAGCTCAGGAGCGATGCCACACGGCGTGGAGATGACTGGTGTTCCACATGCCATGGCTTCAATGACGGTCTGGCCGAAGCTTTCCTCGTAGGCACACTGGACGAAATAGTCGGCAGCTGCGTAGTATTTGGCCATCATTGACTGGCTGGTCAGCAGACCGGTCTGTATAACTGGTATGGAGGTGACTGGCTGCTGCTCGTTGCTGGGCTTTCCGACGCACAGGAGCATCTTACGGGGTGTCCCTATCTTTTCCAATGCCTGAAGAATCCGGTCCAGTCCTTTGTTCGGGTCGTGTAACACATAAGCAGAAAAAAGAAATATACAGGCTTCCCGGTCAAGCCCTAACTCTTTCCGTACCGCCCCCTTGTCGTAGGGACGGAAGATGTTGGTATCGACTCCGTTATGGATGTGTGTCACGGGGAACCTTTTCAATATATCTGATTGCTTACAGGCATCGGCCATCGGTTCAGATATGGCTACAAGCGTCATGTTACGGGCTTTTTCTACTCCGCGGCGCTTGATGGTCTTGCATCGTGAATCAAACGCTTTTAGTTTTTCCGGGAGGGGGAAGAAGGCGGAAGTGTAATGCTGAACGCCCTCTGCCGGATATTTGTCATGAAGAGTCCATACGATGGGCTTTCTTACCTCCTTGAAGAATGTGGGATAGTCAACAAGGTCTGCCACCCAGTGCAGGTGTATAATGTCAGCCCACTCCACAAGAGGGTGACGGGCGATGTTCTTATAGCGTGACAGAGGCTGATGTCGGCAGAAGTGTGGGGTGTTTAGCTGCTGCAGTTGCTCCCTCATCTTCTCGGCCCTTACTGGTGACCATCCCAGGCGTGCCAGCTTCTTCTTGACTCTCAAGAGAAGGCGGTGGCTGTTCCAGATGCTCTTGTCTTGGCGGGCTATGGCACCCTCAACCCCTTCGGGCATGATGTCGCCTTCCGCTATAAGCACGCGGGAGTCCACACCTTCCTGGAGCAGGGCTTTGTTGAGGCGGAAGACACACTGTGCTGCACCGCCATGCTGCAAGGTGTTGATGTGAAGCACTCTCATCCTAATCGGCATTCAGCATTGTCTGATAATCCCCTCCAACACCTGCTTCCAGTTGCGTTCTGTCACAAACAGCCGCGGGAACTCCAGCGGGTCGGTACCATATCGAATATATTCCTGGCTCGTCGTGGAAGAGGTCGTGAAGCCAAGCCCCTTCACTAACTCAATGTCATGTCGGGAGACAGCACTTGCTTCTCCAAAGGGGAAGGCAAAATGGCGCGTCCTGACTCCGACGTGCTCCTGCATCTCATCAGTGGCTCTCTGAATGTCTTCATGTATTTGTGCATCGGTACAACCAGTGAAGGCAAGATGGGAGTAGGTGTGATTGCCGATTGTTGCAAGAGGTTCTTTCTTGAGCTTGTGTAATTGTTCCCATGTCAGTCCGAGATGGTCGTTTCCAAGCTGATAATCAATACGATAATTGCAGAACAGTTTCTGCAGATGCTGCAGCAGGTCGTTCTGGGGCAGTTGCAGTATTACTTTCCGTATATTCAGGAATGTCTGCTCCTTGGCCTCTTTTGTTGAACAGTCAAAAAACTGGCCGTCATTTAACGTAACGCTGTCGTTCGTAAGTACGATGTGCTCCAGGATGTCCCACCAATACAGCATCTCGCCTTCCACCATCTTAGTACATACATAGATAGTGTAGGGGATGTTCAGCCGCTGAAAAAGGGGAGCACCATTGGTATAATTATCCCGATAGCCGTCATCGAGCGTGACAGAAATCCACCGCCGCACGTTTCTTTTCCTCTGAATAGCATCTGCCATCTCGTCAAGCGTCACAAACCGGCATTTGTGCCTACGGGCATAATCTGCCATTTCCTCGATTGCCTGTGGAGACATTTTCAGATGCTGGTTATACCAAATGCCTTCTGCATCGGGCGTGTCGACACGATGGAGCATCAGAATAGCTCCTATGGGTACTTGGGGATGATGTAACATCCTGTATAAGGTGCGAGTCAGCATAAGAGTGCATTTGTCTTTCTTTATTTCATAAGGTGGGTAGTGTCACACCTGACAATTATTGGCAAAGGTATAAATTTTTCCTTGAACAGAAACAAGAAAGAGAAAAAAATCGTAACTTTGCAACCGATTATGACACGAGAACAGGATATCAAGAACGCAGTGGAGGTGCTGCGGAGGGGTGGGGTGATACTCTACCCGACGGACACGGTGTGGGGCATCGGATGCGACGCCACCAACGCTGAGGCCGTGAAAAGGGTGTATGACATCAAGCAGAGAGACGACTCGAAGGCGCTCATCTGTCTCGTCGACAGCGACGGAAGGATGCAGCGATACGTGAGAAACGTGCCCGACGTGGCGTGGCAGCTCATAGACTGCGTGGAAAAACCTACCACACTCATCCTGGACGGGGCGGTGAACCTCGCACCGAACCTCATTGCCGAGGACGGCTCCATAGGCATACGCATCACCAAGGAGGAGTTCTCCAAAGAGCTGTGCTACCGCTTCCAGAAGGCGCTGGTGTCGACGTCGGCCAACATCAGCGGGCAGCCCGCCGCACAGAACTACTGCGACATCGCTCCAGAGATTCTGGAGGCTGTGGACTACGTCTGCTGGACACGCCGGCAGGAACATAAGCCGCACAAGCCGTCGAGCATCATCAGACTCGGACAGGGCGGCGAGGTGACGATTATAAGGAAATGAAGGCAGAGGTGTGTGAGCTCCTGCTGCAGGAGCACGGAGTGAAGCCGACGGCCAACAGAATCGTGGTGCTGAGGACGCTGGCAGAGGCGGGCAGACCGCTGTCGCTCACGGAGATGGAACGGCGCATACTGACGATTGACAAGTCGGGCGTCTTCCGCGTACTCACCTTATTCCGAGAGCACCATCTGGTGCACGTCATCGACGACGGCAGCGGAGGTGTGCGCTACGAGTTGTGCCGGAGTCACCACGACGGCAGTGACGACGATATGCACGTTCACTTCTATTGCGAACGTTGCCACCGCACCTTCTGCATGGAGCAGATGCCCATACCCCCCGTGGAAGTACCCGAGGGCTTTAGCATCACTTCGGTCAACTACGTGGTGAGGGGTGTATGCCCAGGATGCGGTGAGTTAGGAAGTTAAGGTAGTTAGGAAGTTAAGGAAGGTTATGGATTATTCGCACACGGAAACGGAAACAGGACGGCCGACGCTCATGGGACGTCTGAACCGGTGGAGGGAGGAGCACGTCAGCGAGAAGATGTTCCTGCTGCTGCTGGCTCTCGCTGTAGGCTTCTTCGCCGCCGTTGCCGCCTTCTCACTGCATTGGATTATCAACCAGATAGTGATGCTGCTCACCTCCTCGTTCGAGAAGACGTCGGCCAACTGGCTTTATCTGGTCTATCCCGTTGTGGGCATCTACCTCACTTCGCTCTTCGTCAGGCATATCGTCAAGGATAATATCTCGCATGGTATCACCAGGATACTCTACGCCATCTCCTCGAACAAATCGCGCCTGAAGGGCCACAACTGCTGGTCGAGCGTCATAGCCTCGGCCATCACCATCGGCTTTGGAGGCTCCGTGGGAGCTGAGGCGCCCATCGTGCTCACCGGCTCGGCCATCGGCTCGAACCTGGGGCAGATGTTCCACTTGGACCGCAAGACGCTAATGACCCTCGTGGGATGCGGAGCTGCGGGAGCTATTGCCGGCATTTTCAAGGCACCCATCGCAGGACTTGTCTTCACGCTTGAGGTGCTGCTCATCGACATGACCATGTCGTCGCTGCTGCCCATCCTCGTGAGCTGTGTAACGGCAACGTGCTTCACCTACATCTTCAGCGGCGATGCTGCGCTCTTCACCTTCCACCTGGACTCCGGATGGACCGTTCAGCGCATCCCTGCCTGTCTGCTGCTGGGCGTTATGTGCGGGCTGGTGAGCCTCTACTTCGTACGTTCCATGAGCTGGGCGGAGGGAATCTTCGCACGCTTCAAAGACCAGCCCTATGTCCGGCTCCTGATAGGCGGCTCGGTGCTGAGCTTGCTCATCTTCCTGTTTCCCTCACTCTTTGGCGAGGGATACAGCAGCATCAACCTGCTGCTCAACGGAAAGACTGAGGCCGACTGGAACCAGATACTGAACAACTCACTCTTTGCCGGACAGTCGGCCATGCTTATCCCTTACATCACTCTGGTGCTGCTGACGAAGGTCTTTGCCACCTCGGCCACCAACGGCGGCGGAGGATGTGGCGGAACGTTCGCACCCTCGCTCTTCATAGGGTGCTTCACCGGATTCCTCTTCTCCCGCCTGTGGAACATCTACGAGGTGGGCATCTACGTGCCTGAGAAGAACTTTGCCCTTATGGGAATGGCCGGTGTCATGTCGGGCGTCATGCACGCCCCCCTGACGGGCATCTTCCTCATCGCCGAGCTCACAGGGGGATACAGTCTGCTGCTGCCCCTGATGATTGTCTCCGTGTCGTCCTACCTCACCATCATGCTCTTTGAACCCCACAGCATCTACGGCTCACGGCTGGCACGCGAGGGAAAACTGCTCACCCACCATACCGACCACGCCGCTCTGACGCTCATGAACCTCAACTCAGTCATCGACCGCGACTATACGGCGGTAGAGCCCGACATGGAGCTGGGACAGATAGTACGCAAGATAAGCCACAGCCGAACAAGCGTGCTGCCAGTGCTCAACCCCGCCGGCGACCTGCTTGGAGAGGTGGACATCGCCAAGATACGTCACATCGTCTTCCGCATAGAGCTTTACCATCACTTCACGGCGGCCCAGCTGATGACAGAGCCCAAGGCGATGCTGGACGACAGCATGCCCATGGCTGACGTCATGAAGGCCTTCGATCGCACAGGAGCCGACTGGCTGCCCGTGAGGGATGCTGACAGCCACCTGAAGGGATACGTCTCGCGGCAGCGCGTCTATACGATGTACCGCAAGATGGTGGCGGACATGAGTGAGGAATAGTTAGGGAGGTTAAGAAGTTAGGGAAGTTAAGAAGAGAATGGAGAAAAAGGATTTACGAATTGTGTTCATGGGAACACCGGAGTTCGCCGTCGAGACATTGCGGGCGCTGGTGGAGAACGACTATAATGTAGTGGCTGTGGTCACGCAGCCCGACAAGCCCGTGGGACGGCATGGCTCCGTGCTGCAGCCCTCGGCCGTCAAACAGTATGCACAGCAACAGGGACTACCCGTGCTGCAGCCGGAGAAAATGAAGGACCCCGCCTTTGTGGAGCTGCTGCGCGGCTACAACGCCAACCTACAGGTGGTCGTCGCCTTCCGCATGCTGCCTGAGGTGGTGTGGAACATGCCCGAGTATGGCACCTTCAACGTTCACGCAGCCCTACTGCCGCAGTACCGCGGGGCCGCCCCTATCAACTGGGCCGTCATCAACGGCGAGACACGGACGGGCGTGACAACCTTCTTCTTGGACCACGACATCGACACGGGGCACATCATCATGCAGATGCCCTTCGACATTCCCGACACTGCTGACGTGGAGTACGTCTACGACGGACTCATGCACCTCGGAGCAGAGATATGTCTGGAGACGCTGCAACGTATCGTCGAGGCTGACGGACACCCATTGTCAGTGGCACAGGACCAGACCGCCGACAGCAGTACACCCCTGAAGACGGCACCCAAGATTTTCAAGGATACGTGCAGGGTAGACTGGAACATGTCTGCCAAACGTGTCTATGATTTCGTCCGAGGATTGAGCCCCTATCCAGGAGCATGGACCACCCTCGTAGCCCCTGACGGTACGGAGGCCGTCCTAAAACTCTTCCGCACCACAAAGACCGGACAGACGGCGGAGGGGAGAAAGCCGGGAACCATCGTGGCTGACCGAAAGCACATGTACATCGCCGCACAAGACGAACTGCTGCAGGTCAACGAGTTGCAGGTGGCAGGAAAAAAACGTATGGACGCACAGGCTTTCCTCAACGGAATGAAAGATATCGAAAATTATTCTGCCAGGTAATATAATAATATCACAGGCTGCTACGTTTCAATAATAGGAACGGATAAATGTTAGTATGCCTATGAAGATATTTACTCAGGAAGAGATGACACCAAGCGAGAAAACGCTAAACAACATCAAACAGATAGCCTACAACTATCGATTCATCAAGAACCAGGCCTACTGCCTGAATTAAAAAACGTCTATGGCACTCGTATCACCATCGTTGCTTGCCGCCGACTTCCTGCATCTCGACAGCGACATTGAAATGATAAACCGTAGTGAGGCCGACTGGCTTCACCTTGACGTCATGGATGGCGTCTTCGTACCCAACATCTCCTTCGGATTTCCCGTTCTTGAGGCTGTTGCCTCGAAGTGCAGGAAACCGCTTGACGTACACTACATGATTGTCAAGCCCGAACGTTACATCAAGCAGACCGCCAAACTCGGTGCCATGATGATGAACGTGCACCTGGAGGCATGCGAACACCTACACCGTACCGTACAGGAAATTCACGATGCCGGTATGAAGGCGGGTGTTACCCTGAACCCATCCACTCCCGTAGCCATGCTCGAAGACATCATACAGGATGTCGACATGGTGCTGCTCATGAGTGTCAATCCAGGCTTTGGCGGACAGAAGTTTATCGAGAACACCATCAAGAAGGCACAACAACTGCGTGAACTCATAGCACGCAGCGGAAGCAGTGCCCTCATAGAGGTGGATGGAGGAGTACAGGGGGAAACCGCCCCAAGGCTTGTCGCCGCCGGAGTGGACGTGCTGGTGTCTGGAAGCTATGTGTTCAAGAGTGCTACGCCAGAGCTGACCATCCGCCAGCTGCGCAGCCTTTAGAGATCCAAAGCCAGCTCGATGTTGTGCTGCTTGGCCATCTTGCGAAGGTTTATGATGGCATAGCGCATGCGACCCAGCGACGTGTTGATGCTCACACCAGTCACCTCGGCAATCTCCTTGAACGACAGGTTCTGGTAGAAACGCATGAACACCACCTCGCGCTGCGCGGCAGGAAGTGCGTCAATCATCTTCTTCACGTCACAAAGCACTTGCTCGTTCACCAGCTCGCTCTCGCGGTAACTGTCCAGCACGGAGTTGCTGCGCAGGTTTGACAGGTCGTTGTCTGCCGTCGGCTCCACAATGTGGGCTGCCTTCTGCGAACGGTACCAGTCCATGATGGCGTTGTGGGCGATGCGGTTCAGCCAGAACGAGAACTTGCCCGAGTCCGTGTACTTGCCTTCGTGCAACTTGCTGATGGCTTTCACGAAAGTCTCCTGGAATATGTCATCGGCTACATCGTGGTCACGCACAACGTACATGATGTATGTGAACAACTTTGTTTGATTACGCGACAGTAACTCGTCGAATGCCTTGTTATTACCGTTAACGTAAAGTAATGCCAACTGTTCGTCGGTCATTGCTTGAAATTCCTTCATGTTAATGTTCTTTTAAAATGAAGTAGAGTTTACGTCGATAGGCAATAATTTTGTGGTTTTAGGGTTACTTAATTGGGTTTGATGGCTGCAAAAGTAAGTTATTTCTGAAAAACAGCCAAACTTTTTTTGCAAAAAGTGCAGGAAATGTAGTAACTTTGCGCTTGTTATACTGAAAAATAATAGATAAACAATGATAAAACTGTTTGTTCCAGGCCGTCTGTGCCTATTTGGAGAACATACCGACTGGGCCGGACACTACCGGACTATGAACGCCGACATCATGCCAGGTGTAGCCATCGTCACCGGCATAGAACAAGGCATCTACGCTGAAGTGGAGAAATCGAGCGTCTTCGAGATGAATAGTACTGCCGACAGCATACGCGACGTGTGGGAGGACTTCTCGTGCCGCATGGACGAACAGGAACTCAAACGCATCGCCAAGAGCGGCACCTTCTTCAGCTACTGCGCCGGAGTGGCCTCTTACATGTTGGAGTGGTACAAGGTGGGTGGTGTGCGTATCAACATTACCAACATGACGCTGCCCATGAAAAGCGGACTCTCGTCGAGCGCAGCCATCTGCGTGCTCGTGGCGCGCGCCTTTAACCAGATATACAACCTCAATCTCAATACGCTGGGCGAAATGAATATCGCCTATCTCGGCGAACTGCGCACCTCAAGTCGCTGCGGACGACTCGACCAGGCATGCGCCTTTGGTGTCAAACCAAACCTCATGACCTTCGACGGCGACGAGATTGAGGTGCAGGCACTTAATGTTAAGAAGTCGCTCTACTGGGTTTTTGCCGACCTCTGCGGCGAGAAGAACACCATCAAGATACTGGCTGACCTGAACAAGGGCTACCCCTTCGCCTCCAACGACATGGAACAGCGTGAGCATGAAGCACTTGGCGTGATGAACCATGACATTGTACAGCGAGCCATAAGGTACATGGCCGAAGGTGAAGTCGCCAAACTGGGGGCACTCATGACCGAGGCAGAGGAACTCTTCGACAGTCACATTGCTCCCATGTGCCCCGAGGAACTTGCCTCACCCAAGCTCAAGGCTGTGCTCAAGGATGACTTCATACGCAACATTACCTACGGAGGAAAGGGCGTTGGCTCGCACGGTGACGGCTCTGTGCAGTTCCTCGCCAAGAATGCCGATATGCAGCAACAACTCATAGGATACCTGCAGTCGAAGGGAATGTCTGCCTACTCGCTGACCATAAGACCCGTACATACCGTGCGCAGGGCCATCATCCCCGTTGCCGGTTTTGGAACAAGGCTATATCCCGCCACAAGGGTTATGAAGAAGGACTTCTTCCCTATTCCCTGTCCTGACGGAAAGGTACGCCCCGTCATTCTCATCCTTCTGGAAGAACTGGTCAGAAGCGGCATTGAGGAAATATGTCTCGTACTCGGCAGCGAGGAGGAACGGCGCCTCTATACAGAATACTTTGAACAGCCAATCTCCGAAGAGCACATGAGTAAGCTCTCTAAGGAAGACCAAGAGTATGAGAACCACATACTGGACATCGGGAAACGGCTCCACTATGTCTATCAGCGAGAGAAAAGAGGCTTCGGGCACGCCGTCTACCAGGCTGCCGACTTCGCACGCAACGAGCCCGTGCTGCTCATGCTTGGTGATACACTCTACCGCTCACGCTCGAACAAACCCACTGCCCTGCAGCTCATTGAAGCCTACGAACGCTTCAACCGACTCATTCTCGGACTCTATCCCGTCAATCTTAGAGAGGTCAGCCATTTCGGTATCATGACAGGGGTGTGGGAGGACAAGGAAGAACGCATACTTAACGTCAGTCTGTTACGCGAGAAACCCTCGTCTTTCGAGGCCGAGATTGACCTTGCCGTGCGTAACCAGAAAGGGGAGAAGGAATACTGCTCGGTGCTGGGACAATACATACTGACACCAGAGGTGTTCCACCAGTTGGAGGCCGATATCAAGAAGGCCGACGAAGGAGGCGACAGAACACGCGAGATTGAACTGACATCGGCACTTGAAGAGGTCAGACAACAGACGGGCATGATAGGTGTAAGGCTCGTTGGAGAACGCTACGACATGGGCAATCCCTCTGCCCTCATCGACACGATGACACGATTCCCGTTGTCTGTCGAGCGCTGAACGTAACAGATATTGTGAGTGCGGGCAGTGATATTATCTCTGAATTCCTCGCATAGTGAGTGAGATACGTCCGCGCCGGCGGTCAATCTCTTTTACGCGCACCCAGACGTGCTGGTGAAGCTTTACCACCTCGTTCGGGTCACGGACGAACTTGTCGGCCAGCTGTGACACGTGTACCAGACCATCCTGATGGACCCCGATGTCAACAAATGCTCCGAAATTAGTGATGTTTGTCACTATGCCGGGAAGCTCCATTCCTTCCTGAAGGTCATCGATACTTTCGATACCCTCTGCAAAGCGAAACTCCTCCAGTGGCTCACGGGGGTCGCGACCTGGTTTTTCCAACTCTTTCATGATGTCCGTCAGCGTGGGCATTCCCACGTCAGATGTAACATAACGCTCCAGCGATATGGCGGCACGCTTCTCCTTGAGGCGGATGAGGTCGACGACGGAGCATTGCTGGTCGTGTGCCATGCGTTCCACCAGCGCATAACGTTCGGGGTGTACGGCGGAGTTGTCCAATGGGTTGGCTGCACCAGGGATGCGTAGAAAACCAGCACATTGCTCGAAGGCCGAGGGACCCAGACGGGGAACCTTCTTCAGCTCGGTACGGCTGCAGAATGGACCGTTGGCACGTCGAAAGTCAACGATATTCCGAGCCAGCACAGGACCCAGGCCGCTGACGTACTGCAGCAGGTGGCTGCTGGCAGTGTTGAGGTTCACGCCTACCAGGTTGACGCAGCTCTCCACCGTCTGGTCAAGGGACTTTTTCAGTTTTCCCTGGTCCACGTCGTGCTGGTATTGTCCCACGCCGATGCTCTTGGGGTCTATTTTGACCAACTCGGCCAGCGGGTCCATCAGACGACGGCCTATGGAGACGGCACCGCGGACCGTGACGTCCTCGTCAGGAAACTCTTCGCGAGCGGTCTTTGATGCAGAATAGACGGAAGCTCCGTCCTCGCTGACCACAAACACGCTTATCTCATGGTGGGGAATGTCCTGCAGGCAGTTCTCGACGAACGTACGTGTCTCACGGCTGGCAGTGCCGTTGCCGATAGCGATGGCCTCGATGCGGTACTCTGACAGCATCTGCTGCAGGTGGACGGTGGCTTGCATGCGGTGACCAACAGGAGGGTGGGGGAAGATGGCCTCGTGGTGCAGCAGGTTGCCCTGGGCATCAAGGCATACCACCTTGCAGCCCGTACGGAAACCAGGATCGATGCCCATCACCCGCTTCTGCCCCAGCGGAGCACCCAGCAGCAACTGCCGCAGGTTCGCCGTAAAGACGCGGATGGCTTCCTCGTCGGCCTGCTGCTTGCTGAGGGCAGCAAACTCGGTCTCGATGGCTGGTTCCAGCAATCGCTTGTAACCGTCCTCGACAGCCTCGGCAACCAGTCGCTGACAGGGACCGCTGCCATGGACGTAATGTCCCTTTAGGCGTGCTACGGCTTCGTCGTCGTCGATGACGATTCCCACACGCAAGAAACCTTCTGACTCTCCGCGGCGCATGGCCAGCAGACGGTGGCTGGAGCAACGGCGCAACGGCTCCTCCCAATCGAAGTAGTCGCTATATCGAGCAGCGGCGTCCTCGCTGCTCTTGCTCTTTATCACCCTGGACCTGATAACGGCGGTGCGGCGGAAGATACCACGTACCAGCTGGCGCGAATGCTCGTTTTCGCTTACCTGTTCGGCAATGATGTCCTGGGCTCCATGAAGCGCAGTCGTAATGTCGGCCACTTTGTCGTCCACGAAGCGAAGTGCAGCCTCTTCGGGGTTGCGCTCTTGCTGGCGCAGCAACAGTTCGGCCAGTGGCTTCAGCCCCTGCTCACGGGCTACTTGTGCGCGTGTGCGCCGTTTCGGACGGAAGGGCAGGTAAATGTCCTCCAACTCGGTGGCGTCCCAGCACGCGTTGATGCGTTGCTCCAGCTCGGGAGTCAGTTGCCCCAGTTCAGTAATGGTTTTCATGACGGTCTCCTTGCGGCGGGCAGTCTCCTTCAGCTGCTCATGCAACTCACTGACAGTTGCAATCTGAACTTCATCCATTCCGCCGGTACGCTCCTTGCGGTAGCGGGAAATGAAGGGAATGGTACACCCATCATCTAACAGCGAAAGCGTACTGGCAACGTTTTTCTCTGAAAGGTTCAATCGCTGTGCTATTAGTCGGGCAAATATTTTTTTCTCCATCGTGTCTGTTCTCCTTATTTATTTCTGGGGACAAATATACGAATTATTTGCCGAACCCCTCGGCCCCAAGGCGTTTTTTCGCTTTTTCTTTGGCATATCACCACTTTTTTCGTACCTTCGCAGCCTAAAACGAAGAAAAGGGGAACATGATAGCAGTTGATGGCTTAAAAGTGGAGTTCGGCGTGAAACCGCTCTTTAGTGACGCATCGTTCGTAGTGAACCGGCGGGACCGCATAGCACTGGTAGGAAAGAACGGTGCAGGCAAGTCAACGCTTTTGAAGATTTTATGCGGACAGCAGCAGCCGACGGCTGGGACCGTCAGCATTCCTACTGACTGCGTGGTAGGGTACCTCCCGCAGGTGATGGTGCTGCAGGACGACACGACGGTCCGCGAGGAGGCACAAAAGGCTTTCGCGAACATCAATGAAATGAGGGAGAAAGTGGCACGACTCGAACGTGAGATGGGCGAACGTACAGACTACGAGAGCGATAGCTATCTGGCACTGGTGGAGAAGTACACGACCGAGCACGAGCGCTTCCATATGATGGGTGCCGAGAGCCGTGAGGCTGAACTGGAACGTACACTGGTGGGACTGGGGTTCAACAGAACTGACTTCGAAAGACCTACAAGCGAGTTCTCCGGAGGTTGGCGCATGCGCATTGAGCTGGCGAAGATACTGCTTCAGCAACCTGACGTACTGCTGCTCGACGAGCCGACGAACCATCTGGACATCGACTCCATACAATGGCTTGAGCAGTTTCTTACACAATCGTCAGCGGCAGTAGTGTTGGTTTCGCACGACCGAGCTTTCATCAACAACGTATCGAACCGCACGATGGAGATTTCCTGTGGGCGCATTACCGACTACCGCGTGAAATACGACGAGTATGTCGTGCTGCGGCAGGAAAGACGTGAGCAACAGCTAAGGGCGTACGAGAACCAGCAGAAGGAAATGGCCGACATCCGGGATTTCGTGGAGCGTTTCCGCTACAAACCGACGAAGGCGGTACAGGTGCAGCAACGGCTGAGGCAGTTGGAGAAGATGGTCCCCGTAGAGGTGGACGAGGTGGACACCTCGGCCATGAGGTTGAAGTTCCCGCCTTGTCAACGTTCTGGCGACTATCCGGTCATCTGTGAGGAGGTGCGCAAGGCCTACAATCATGTTGTCTTCGACCACGTCAACCTGACTATCAAACGTGGTGAGAAGGTAGCCTTCGTCGGAAGAAACGGCGAGGGAAAGTCAACGCTCGTGAAGTGTATCATGGGAGAAATCCCTTTTGAGGGAGAACTGAAGGTAGGACACAATGTCCAGATAGGCTACTTCGCGCAGAATCAAGCGCAACTACTGGACGAGAGCCTTACTGTCTTCCAGACCATTGACAACGTAGCGCGCGGAGAGGTGCGTCTACGCATCAACGACATTCTCGGTGCTTTCATGTTTGGCGGCGAGGCCTCCGACAAACGTGTCGTCGTACTCAGCGGTGGCGAACGCAGCCGTCTGGCTATGATTCGCCTATTGTTGGAACCAGTGAACCTCCTCATTTTAGACGAGCCTACAAACCATCTGGACATGGCCTCGAAGGACGTTTTGAAGGAAGCTATCCGTGCGTTTGACGGTACTGCCATCATCGTCAGCCACGACCGTGAATTTCTGGATGGAGTGGTGACCAAGGTCTATGAGTTTGGGGGAGGGAAGGTCCTTGAACACCTCGGCGGCATTTACGATTTCTTGTCGGTGCGGGGCGGCTCTTTTGAGGCTCCTGTTGTCAAAGAGGCAGTAGCCCAGATAGAACAGAAAGCAAGGGAGCAGAGCGTACAGACGTCCAACCAGAGTTATGCCGAACGCAAGGAACAGCAGAAACGCATCCGAAAGGCGGAACGTGTTGTAGAGGAGTGCGAGAAGAAGATTGCACGCATGGAGCAGCGGCTAAAAGAGTTGGATGCGCTGTTGATGGAACAGGCTAATGCTTCGGATATGATGCTTGTCACAGAGTACACCCAGACAAAGGCTGCCTTAGATGAGGAGGTGGAACGATGGGAGAAATTGAGTGAAGAACTTGACAAAATGGGAAAATAATCATTATATACATAGATAGGGATATGAAAAAGATGATCTTTATGATGCTAATGACAGCCTTGACGGGTGTCGCTACGGGACAGACACTACGGTCGGGCATTGACCTGACGGACATGAATACCAGTATGAAGGCTGGTGAAGATTTCTATGAGTACGCTTGTGGGGGATGGATGAAGAAGAATCCGCTGCCGGCTGCATACTCGCGTTTTGGTTCCTTCGACCGCCTGGCCGAGGACAATAACAAACGCATCAATGCCATCCTGAAGGAACTGCAGAACAATACATATGCTGTGGGGACGACGGAGCGGAAACTATCGGATTTGTACAAGCTGGCTATGGACTCCGCACGGCGTGAGAAGGATGGGCTGGAGCCAGTCATGCCGCTCATCCGTAAGATGGAGGCGGCAAAAACCGTCAACCAATTGTTTGACGTGCAGCTGGAGATGGCCCGCTATGGGGACACACAGTTCTATCGTGCTGGTTTGGGAGCCGACGAGATGAATGCCTCACAGAATATCCTCAGCGTCTCTCAGGGCGGACTTGCATTGGGACAGAAGGACTACTATCTGGAGAATGATGAGGCTACGGTGAAAATTCGTGAGGCTTACAAGAAGCATATCGTACGCATGTTCCAGGTTTTCGGCTTCAGCAAGGCTGTTTCTACGAAGAAGATGCGTAACATCTTCAAACTGGAAACGGAGCTGGCCAAGGTGTCGAAGAGCCGTACTGAACTCCGCAATCCGAAGGCCAACTACAACAAGACGACCTTGAAGGAGTTTACAGAGAAATATCCGAATCTCAGACTGGAGCAGGTGATGAACGCTCAGGGACTCAAAAGCCGGTATATGCAGGAACTGGTGGTTGGACAGCCCGCCTTTATGGAGGGTGTGGAACGTCTGTTGGCAACGATAAAACCCGCCGAGTACAGAGACTACATGGAGTGGGGTGTCATTCGTGATGCCGCCAGTTATCTGAACGACGCTGTGCGTGAGGCCAACTTCGATTTCTTCGGCAAGACGATGTCCGGACGACAGCAGGACCACCCGCTATGGCGGCGGGCTACCTCTCAGCTGGAACAAGTGATGGGACAGGCTCTTGGAAAAATGTATGTGGAACGCTATTTCCCTGCTGCTGCCAAGGAGCGCATGCAACGACTCATCAAGAATCTTCAGATTGCCTTAGGAGAACGTATAGCAGCCCAGGACTGGATGGACGACTCAACAAAGGTGAACGCCTTGCTGAAGCTGAACAGTTTCTATGTCAAGGTGGGCTATCCCGACAAATGGATAGATATGTCGAAACTGCAAATAAACATGAAAAAATCTTACTATGAGAATATGATGGAGTGTAGTCGCTTTTGGACGGACTATTACATTTCCCATATGGCAGGAAAGCCTGTTGACAATGACGACTGGTACATGACGCCGCAAACGGTGAACGCCTATTATAATCCAACAACGAATGAGATATGTTTCCCGGCTGGTATTCTGCAGGTTCCGTTTTTCGATATGAGTGCTGACGATGCATTTAACTATGGGGCTATCGGAGTGGTTATCGGACATGAGATGACCCACGGATTTGATGACCAGGGACGACAGTATGACAGAGATGGAAATATGAATGACTGGTGGAAACCAGAGGATGGAAAAAACTTTACAAAACGTACCGATGAGTATGCCGACTTTTTCTCGGCAATCAACGTGCTTCCTGACCTCAAGGCCAACGGACGGTTGACGTTGGGTGAGAATCTCGCTGATCACGGAGGATTGCAGGTGGCCTATACCGCATTCAAGAACGCTACAAAGAAGCAGCCCTTGCCTGTAGTGGACGGGTTGACGCCGGAACAGCGTTTCTTCCTGGCATATGCAGGTGTTTGGGCAGGTAATATCACGGAAGCGGAGATTCGAAATCGTACCAAGAGCGACCCCCACTCGCTAGGCAGATGGCGTGTGAACGGAGCCCTGCCCCATATTGACGCTTGGTATGACGCTTTTGGCGTGAAGGAAGGCGACAAAATGTTCATACCTAAGCAGAAACGTCTACAGTTGTGGTAAAGGCTTAAACGCAATAATGACCGTCGTAAATAATTTTACGGCGGTTTTTTTTGTGTCGTAAAGATATTTTCTTATCTTTGCAAAGTGAAAAGCAAACAGACTTCCTATGACTATTGATGTTAACCGGAATATGAGTACTGACCGCGGCCAAAAAGATGTGTTCCAGAAAGTGGAAACATCAGCGGAATACGTATCGGAGAAACAAGCTCTGAAGGCAGACTCTTCGGAGGAAAAGATAATGGCAGCTGCCGGTGTGGCATGTCCTCATTGCGGAGCGATGAACGAAGCTGGAGCAGCATACTGTGCATCGTGCGGACAGCAGATGGGGGTTACTGTGTGCCCCAACTGCGGTAGTGAGCTGGACATAGATGCAGACTTCTGTGAGACGTGTCATCGCTACATCAGGACGGACAGATGCTCCTTCTGTGGCAATCCGCTGACAGGACAGGAGGCTTTCTGTCCAGAATGCGGTAATCCGCGGGGAGGAATCGTTTGTCCAACATGTCACACTCTGAACGACTTTGCTTTCTGCAAACGTTGCGGTACGGCACTGACAGAGGAGGCACGAATTATCATGGAGAAGGTAAGGGCTACGCCAGAGTATCTGGAAATGTCGAGGTTGACGAAGGAGTATGATGAATTGTCGATGGAACTGCCGTGCGGATCGGAACGGGAAATGGCTCGTGACGAAGAAAACGACAGACTCCGTGAGCGTGTGTTGTGGTTGCTGGCACAGGATGCTGGGGCCGAAACCCCTGTCATTCCAGAGAAAACGAAGAAACGGATGAGCAAGGAGAAACTGCGTGAGAAGAAAGAACAACTTCTTGACAGACTCTCGGAAATGCTGGAGAAGCTGGCGATACCGCCAGCTGCCTCGCCAGCTAAGGTACGCAACTACGCGATGGCTTCCAAACCGATGGGAGTCAGGCTGGCGTGGATGTGTAACTACAAGGGAGCCATGCACTCGAGCCCTTGCGGATGTGCCAAACCTCAGTTAGGAGGTAAGTGGATTATTTTGGGAAAGAACGGAAAAGAGACGCTAGTAGACGATAACAAATAATGACTGACAGAATAGAGAATAATCCGATAGATGGGAATCGAACAATTGCAGTTGACCGCACAATAGTAGCGAGCAACAGAGGCGACTCGACGGTAAGAGCAACGGCACAGGCAGAGATACCTTCTGCAGCCGGAAATGGCTTTATGCTGAAGGGTGTGTTCTACAAGAACTTGAAATGCCTGTCGGACAATTCCGGGGAGGCTCAGGTGTTCCTCGTTGAGCGTGATGGCGAGGAATACGTACTCAAAGTGTACTATCCGAACTTCGACGTGAACAAGAAGCTGTTGCAAGTGATTCATAGCTTTGACTTTGAGATGATTGTACGGCTGATGGATTACGGGAAGACGTATGTTGACGGAAAGCATCGCTACTACGAACTGATGGAATATCTGCGAGGAGGAACGCTACAGGGATTTGACATTCACGGCGACTACAATCGCTTCCGGAGGATTGCCTTGCAGGGAGCAGCTGCCTTGGCATACTGTCATAACAAGAACATCCTCCACAAAGATGTGAAGCCGAGCAACTTCTTCTTCCGTAAAGAAGACCACAAGGAACTTGTACTGGGAGACTTCGGCATCTCGTCAATACTGGAGAAAGACGGTAAGGCACATCGTACGACCCAGGCCCGTACACCCATTTATGCGGCTCCTGAGATGTACAGCGATGTGATTGACGGTGTGGTGGAGATAACGCCAGCTGCTGACTATTATTCACTAGGCATAACGCTGCTGTCACTATGGCTGGGCGAGAACCCTATGAGTTCGAACGAACGCATCATGATGCGTCAGAAGAACGAGGGAAGACTACCCCACATCAACGACCTGCCAGATGCCGTGAAGCGCATTATCCAGGGACTGACAACAGTGAACCCGCAGAATCGCTGGGGCTATGAACAGGTGGAACGGTGGTTTCTAGGAGAGGAAGTCGAGGTGGACATCTCGTCACCCTTCTTGCGCTATAAGAGCTTCATTGTCGATCCGGAGCGCAATTTAGTGGCAGACAACGTTCACGAACTGATACCTCTGCTGGTGGAGAACGACCGGTTGGCAGTGAATTATCTGTATGGCGGCCGGATTGCCTCCTGGCTGGAGTCGTGTGGTAACAACAAACTGAGTGTAGCGGTAAAGGACATCGTGAAGAACCGCTACCCAGTGGACCAGCACGCAGGACTGATGGCTGCTGTCTATACAATGGATCCTACCTATCCCTACAAGGATGTGAAGGGAGACATGTGTGACGACGTACACAGCGTAGCCCTCTCGCTGCTGTGCTATACAGAGCAGTATGGTTTGCTGCTGACGAACCCGAACGACCGGTTGTTCCTCTATCTGGAGACTCACACCAAGTGTGATGTTGAACGTCTGCGCTCTTACTTCAAGGAGGGCAGGAACAAGGATCCTCACGTTTCTGTGATGCGACTGGTGTTCGAGATAGACCCCGAGATACCATTTCTTCACCGATTCAAGTCATCCACCATTACAGACATTATTCATGCTTTCGGCTATGAGCCTGTAGGAGAAGACGCGTGGCGTAGCCTATGCGATGGCAGACTGCTGTCGTGGATGTACAGCCATGAGGACATGATGGCGTGTGAGAGTCTGCGTATTATGACTAAGGGACAGAAGTACTCCCAGTCGCTGGCCTACAAGGTGCTCTATAATATAGACCGTCATGCAGCCTATGACCTCCGTGAGGCAGGCACTCCGCAGAAGATGGGTGAGATGCTGAACGAACGTCTGAAGAATTCAGAACACCTGAGTGATGAGGACTTTGGACGGGAAATGCAGGACTTTGCTGACCCGAACGGTCGCTTTGTGTACTTTGCCCAGTTGCACGGATGGACGGACCTGATGTCCGAGGCGAACCGCTGCTTCGACCTGAAGTCGGAGGAGAACCGTGAACGTCTGGGTGCCTATGACCTCAAGACCGCCATGTACCGATTCTGTCGGATACTGGGTGTGACGCCTACTTACCTGTTGCCCGATGGTACGGAACTTTATGACGGTATGAAGACGGACAGTCATCATCACTCGCAGATACGTAGTGAGATGAGAGACGGCAACTTCTGCCAGTGGCTGTCGGTGTTCTACCATGAGAACCCGGAACAGGACTTCAGTGGGGAATACAGCTATGAGCATACACTGGAATCATGGGTGATGGCATTGGGCAGTTTTGATAATTCGAATAACTACTATAGACGTTTTGTGGAAGCCAAGGATGAGACGGCCCGTAAGATGGAGGAGGTGCGTTCTGGCTGGCGGAAAGCCAAGGGCAGGGAGCGCCTGTGGCGAATGCTTTTCTACGGATTGTGCTTCCTCTGGATTGTGTTGGTGTTGTTGTTCGGCGTGTCTGATACTGGCAGGACATACCTCCTTGAACACCCCGCCTTGACGATAGGGCTGCCGCTGGGCGGCATGACGGCTATTATCGTAGGTACCCGAGCCTATTTCCGAGGATATGGTTTCATGTTCTCGGCCTTATGGGGCGTCTTTGGAGCTTTGTCGGTGTTTGTTCCCATTACTATTCTTCGCTATGTCAACGGGCATCATCCGAGTATGTTTAGTATCGCAGTCGTGCTGATAACACTTGTCTATATGCTCATCTGTCATCTGACAGACTTCCGCGGTGACACAAAGACTGATACGAAACTCATCAATGAGGTGTTGGGCGACGATATCAAGTCGACGCTGCTGGAGCCGCTCTATTATACTTTCAAGGCAAAGTCATACAAGTATAAAGGCTCAAAGTTTGGCATTATAGATGATATCAGCAATCAGGTCCGCTCCCTGTCGGGAGAGTCAGTCCTTCATTACATCCTGTGGTGTCTGCTGGTGTTTTCCTTCATTGTGGAATTCGTTGTTTTCAGTCCCAAACTACTGGATGCCAGCATCCCAGGGACAAAGGCACAGCCTTCTGTACAAACTATAGACGATGAAATAATAGAATGATTTGCAACCATTGTCATAAGGAGAACAGAAGTATTGCGAAGTTCTGTAAGTGGTGCGGGACACCCTTGGCTTCGCAGAACGTGCTGGACAGGCTTGTAGGACTGTCGGAAGTGAAGACGCAGCTTCGTACTATCGTTGATACTTATACCTTTCTGCATAATCGTAAGGACATATCGAAGGTGCGCCTTTCGGTCAATGCCATTATCGTGGGAGAGACAGGAACGGGCAAGACGGCGTTGGCAGAAATTGTCCGTGACTACTTCTATCAACACAAGATTATCGACAAGCCCAAACTGACAATGGTGGACGCTGTGGATTATAGCCGTTTCGTTGACAAATGGGATGATAACATCAGCAAGGCCCGCGGTGGTATCTTGTTCTTCGACAATGTCCAGAAACTTCTTCCAGACAAATATTCTAACCAGGTGAACCCGCTAGACAAACTCTTTGTCGAGATGGACAAGTGGGATGACAATCCCGTAGTTCTCATTGCCGGACTGCCGAAGGGTTTGGACGACTTTCTGGAAAGTAACCCGGCGGTGAAGAACCGTTTCAAGTATATGTTCCGTCTGCCGGCTCCCACATACAAGGAACTCTGTTGCATTGTCAAGAAAGACTTGCGTGTAAAGTACGGAATTACGGAATTCTCTCCCGAGGCGGAGTCTCAACTGCAGCGATTCTTCAAGTACCAGATTAAGACGAAGGATGAAACATTCGGCAATGCTCATGTAGCAATGAAGACGGCTGAGGACATTTTTACCTCGTTCATTAGCCGTGGAGTAGAGGCAGTGCGGGTTGAGAAGGATGACATCCGGGGCTATGTTCCTGAAGAGCGCTCCTTGGACGAGATACTGTCAGACCTGGACCACTTCATTGGTATGGACGAAGTCAAGAAGGCTGTCCGTGAGATAGCCTATTCTGTCCAGAACAGTATCCAGCGTGCGGAGCGCGGGCTGGGTGAGCAGGAGAAGATGTCAATGCACATCATCTTGACAGGTAACCCCGGAACAGGCAAAACTACCATAGCCCGCAAACTGGGCGAGATACTATCTGCGATAGGCTATTTGGACAACGGTCATGTGGTGGAGGTCGACCGTGCCAAGATGGTCAGCCCCTATCAGGGAGAGACACCCAAGGTCGTTGACCGTCTTTGCGACAAGGCGATGGGAGGCATTTTGTTTGTGGACGAAGCCTATACGTTAGCACCTGTCAGTCAGGCGGGTGACAGGGACAATCAGGGAGTTCAGGCGCTGGAGAAACTGATGAAGCGCATGGAAGACGACCGCGGGAAGTTTGTGGTCATAGCAGCCGGCTATCGTACGGAAATGGAGAACCTGTTCCGTATCAACCCAGGCTTTCGCAGTCGCTTCAACTACTTCCTTAACATTGAGGACTATACTCCGGAACAGCTGTACCAGATTATGCAGGTCTTCGCTAAGGACAAGAAGTACATTTTCTCTCCGCAGGCGGAAGCAATGGCCAGAAAATGTATTCGCGAGATGTATGAGACCCGTGACAAGGACTTCGCCAACGGCCGTTCCATGCGTTCGCTGTTCGACCAGATATGTAAGCGTCAGGCTCAGCGTCTGCAGCATGGCGACATCGCCATGATGAGCAATGAGGAACTGATGACCATCGAGGACGAGGACATTCCATACGAGGCTCCGAAAACCGTGGATTATACAGAAAGTCTGAAGAAACTTGACGGTCTGGTGGGCTTGATTGCGGTTAAGAAGGAAATCTGTAACATTGCTTCCTACCTGAATCTTCAGGTGAAGCGTGGAGAGAGTAAGATGTTCCAAGGGAAGCATTATGTATTTACAGGTAATCCAGGTACAGGCAAGACGACGGTTGCCCGAATCATGGCGGATGTCTTCAAGACACTGGGCATCCTGTCGCGAGGCCAGTTGGTAGAGGCCGACCGCTCCAAACTCGTTGCGGGCTATAGTGGTCAGACTGCTATCAAGACCAATCAGCTTATTGATACGGCGTTGGGTGGTCTGCTCTTTATTGACGAGGCCTACACGTTGAAGTCCAATGACACTGACACTTTCGGGGCCGAAGCCATTGATACGCTGCTGAAGCGTTTGGAGGATGACCGCGGGAAGTTCATCTGTATCGTTGCCGGCTATACCGAGCAGATGCATGACTTCATTGATTCTAACCCAGGGTTGAAGAGTCGTTTTACGCAGACCATTCATTTTGACGATTACAACCCGGACGAACTGACGGAGATATTCTTGAATCTTGCCAAGGAGAAGAATTTCGTGGTTGACGAGGTCACCCGTGGTGCCGTATACCGTCAGTTTGAGCAGTTGTATCTACGTCGTGACAAGAATTTCGGTAATGCCCGTGAGGCTCGTAGAATCTTTGATGAAGCAGTCGAGAAGCAGAGTCAGCGTCTGATGGGTATGATGGGCAACCCGTCATTCCAGGAAGACGACCTCTATCGTCTGACTGCTGACGATCTTCCAATGGCACAGAATGAGTCGGCGCGTCCTCTGGATGAGGTCCTCAACGAGCTGGACGACTTCATTGGTATGCGTTCAGTTAAGAACTCCATCCGTCGTCTAGCAGTACAGAGCATGTTCATGAAGCAGCGGGCTGCCATCGGTGCCGGAAAGGTGCAGCAAATGTCCATGAACTTTGTGCTAACGGGTAATCCTGGAACGGGTAAGACGACTATAGCCCGTAAGATGGGCGAGATACTGCAGTCGATGGAAATCCTTCCTACCAGCCGTGTACTGGAGGTGAGCCGTGCCACGATGGTCGGCAAGTACATGGGTGAGACGCCGAAGATTGTAAACAACATGTGCGATAAGGCGATGGGAGGCATCCTGTTCATTGATGAGGCCTACACGCTGAGTGATCAGAACGACCAGTATGGTAAGGAAGCTATAGACACCTTGATGAAGCGGATGGAGGATGACCGCGGGAAGTTCGTGGTTATTGCCGCTGGCTATAAGGACAAAATGGAAGGCTTCCTTCAGCTAAATCCCGGTCTTGCGAGCCGTTTTACGCACAAGTTGCATATAGACGATTATAACGAGGACGAACTGTTGGCCATCTTCAAGCAGATGGCTCAGAAAGAGCAGTACGTTCTGTCGCCTCCTGCCGAGTTCAAGGCATTGGATGTCATCTGTAAGATGCTGGTGCGTAAGGACGATACGTTCGGCAATGCCCGTGAGATGCGTAACCTGTTGGATGCTACTGTCCAGCAGCTTTCGGTCCGTGTGTCCCAGCTACCTCCCGATCAGGTGACGAAGGAGGCCTTCCAATTGATATTACCCGAAGATATTAAAGATGTAGAACCATGATAATATGTCCTAATTGCAAGGAAGAGATAGACGATGATTCCTATTTCTGTGACCAGTGTGGGCAGGCTTTGCTGTTCTGCAACCGTTGCGGTCGTGTGGGCATGGGACGCCGCTGCACGTTCTGCGGCGGCTTGATGATGTCGGCCGAGAGCTTTCATAATGAAGGCACCTCCCTGACGGCTCTGTCGTCCTCGTCGACGTCTATGGGCTTTATTTCCAAGACCCAGGCCACGCCGGAGCAGCCCGTTCCAGGTATGCAGGTACCTCAGGGCGTTCCCGTTCTGACATTGTACAATGACAGCCTGAATATTCGTTTCGTCGGTATCAATGGTGCTGTGATAGGACGTCGTCAGGGCCCTTACACCAAGTTCTTTGAGCAGAACATGTTTGTGTCGGGTGTCCATGCGCAACTGAAGTATAAGGCGGGCACGGGGTGGTGTATAGCCGATAAGCATTCGTCCAATGGTACAAAGCTGAACGGGCATCCGTTACAACCCGATATGGAGATGACCATCAACAACGGAGACGTGCTGACCGTTGCCAACGTCAACCTGCAAGTAAGTCTCAATTAACGAGAAAATATTCCATGAAGATGACTATTACCGCAGCCAGCAACGTAGGCTGCGTCCGACATAATAACGAAGACATGATACTGGTGGGCAATGAGTTTGTCCGCAACAGAGATTTGGTGGCCGAGGTCGAGTTGACGCCCCAAAGCCGCACGCTGGTGGCGCTTGCCGACGGCATGGGCGGTCATAACAGCGGTGAGATAGCGAGCCACGATGTGTTGTGTAATCTGAATTATTATTATAACGACCTTCCTTCCGGTCTTATGCCGGGTGATTTCACCGAGATGATCTACGATTGGCTTGAGTCCATCAATCACGTCATTGATAGTAAGGGACGCTCAGAGGCTCGTTATCATGACATGGGCACTACACTCGTTGCCTTGTCCTACTACGAGGGCGAGTTTTACTGGATGAACTGCGGTGACAGTCGTCTGTACCATTTCCGTGAGAACAGTCTCGTCCAGCTTACTACCGATCACTCGCTTAACAGCCTGATGGGGACCTCGGCCCACTCCAACATCATCACCAACTGTATCGGAGGCGGTTGCAAGACCTCCTATATTGATATGGTCCAATGCACCAAGGATATTCTCCCCGGAGACGTTCTGCTGTTGTGCTCAGATGGCCTGACCGACATGGTGGACGACGCTCATGTGCAGTCCCTGCTGTCGTGCGGCTGTGATGCGGACACTCTTGTCGATGCCGCACTGGAGGCTGGCGGCCACGACAACGTGTCGGTATGTATAATCAGGATAATAGAATAACCCAAGTAAGTAAGAAAAAAGAAGACAATGCCATTAAGACTTCCCGACAGACTTCCTGCCATAGACATTCTGAAGCGTGAAAACATCTTCGTTATGGACAATACGACGGCTCACCGCCAGGACATTCGTCCTCTTCGTATTGTAATCCTGAACCTCATGCCGCTGAAGATAACGACGGAGACGGATTTGATCCGTCTCCTCTCCAATACTCCGCTGCAACTGGAAATCAGTTTCATGAAGTTGCAGAGCCATACACCCAAGAATACCCCGATAGAGCACATGATGATGTTCTATCGCGACTTCTCGTCCATGCGTAATGAGAAGTTTGACGGCATGATTATCACCGGGGCTCCTGTGGAGCAGCTGGACTTCGAGGATGTCAGCTACTGGCAGGAGGTGCAGGACATCTTTGCCTGGGCGCGTACTCATGTTACCAGTACCTTATATATATGCTGGGCGGCTCAGGCTGGGCTTTACTATCATTACGGCATCCCCAAGTACCCTCTGCCGAAGAAGATGTTCGGTATCTTCCCCCAGTGTACTCTGGATCCCCAGCTGCCTATCTTCCGTGGGTTCGATGACAGGTTCATGATGCCTCACAGCCGTCATACAGAGTTACACAGAGAGGACATCCTTGCCTGTCCCGACCTGAGGCTGATAGCCGAGTCCGACGATAGCGGAGTGAGCATTGTGATGGCGCGTGAGGGGCGCGAGTTCTTTATCACGGGCCATCTGGAGTATGCACCCAATACGCTGGACACAGAGTACCGTCGTGACAAGGACATTCGCAATGATGTTGAGCTGCCACGTAACTATTATTTGGACGATGACCCGCAGAAGCCGCCTTTGGTGACCTGGAGGGCTCACGCCAACCTGTTGTACAACAACTGGGTGAACTATTATGTCTATCAGGCTACGCCTTACGACATCAGCAAGATAGAGTAGTGGTAGCAGGGTAGGAGAGAGTTACAGCCATGAGGAGTTTAGAACTTCTGGCACCTGCCAGGAACCTGGAGTGCGGTCTGGCCGCCGTTGACCATGGTGCCGATGCCGTTTATATCGGTGCTGACCGCTTTGGTGCGCGTGTGGCAGCTGGCAACTCCGTTGAGGATATTGCCCGACTGTGTAACTATGCCCATCAGTTTGATGTCCGCGTTTACGTCACGGTCAATACCATCCTCTATGATGACGAGCTGGAGTTCACTCGTCAGTTGCTGCCTGCGCTTCGCCAGGCCGGTGTCGATGCCATCCTTGTTCAGGACATGTCGTTGCTGTCGGCCGACCTTGGCGGCATTGCTCTTCATGCCAGTACGCAGACCGACAACCGCACGCCAAAGAAGGTACGCTGGCTTCGTAGCCTCGGTTTCCGCCGAGTAGTGCTGGCCCGCGAACTGACACTTCAAGAGATACGTGCCATTCATGAGGCCGTTCCCGATGTGGAACTGGAGGTTTTCGTTCACGGTGCCCTGTGTGTCAGTTACAGTGGTCTGTGTTATGCTTCGCAGCATTGTTTCCGACGTTCCGCCAACCGCGGCGAGTGTGCTCAGTTCTGCCGTATGCCTTTTGATTTGCTGGATGCTGACGGGCGTGTGCTGGAGCACAACCGCCATCTGCTCTCGCTCAAGGACCTGTGCCAGCTGGACCGTTTGGAGGAGTTGGCTGCCGCCGGTGCCACCTCGTTCAAAATTGAGGGACGGCTGAAGGATGTGGGTTACGTGAAGAATGTGACTGCTGCCTACAACCAGCAGCTCGACCAGCTGGTGCGCCGCCATCCCAACCTTTACCGCCGTGCTTCGCGCGGGCATTGTCACTATAGTTTTACCCCTAATCTTCAGAAAACGTTCAACCGCGGTTTCACCCATTATTTTTTGGATGGTCGTCGTCCAGACATTGCTTCGTTCGACACTCCGAAGGCCATGGGCGAGTATGTTGGTACGGTCAAGGAAATCCACCGCATGTCGTTCACCGTGGCGGGTACCGCCTCGTTCGCCAATGGCGACGGTCTCTGCTTCCTACGTCTGGCAGAACAGCATGGACCATCCAAGGGCAGTGATAGCCAGTTGGAGGGATTCCGTGTCAATAGGGTGGAGGGCAACCGTCTCTTCCCCCAGCACATGCCCGAGTCGCTGCGTCCTGGGCTCCGTCTCTACCGTAATCAGGACCAGCAGATGGAACGTTTGCTGTCGCGTCCCAGTGCCGAGCGCAAGATGGCACTTCGTCTCGCCCTGCGTCCCCTTCCCGACCAGGGCTTTGTGCTGACGGTTATCGACGAGTGCGGCAGACAACGTGACTTTACCTTCCTGGAGAAACACCAGCCGGCGCAGACCCCTCAGCGCGACAACATCGTCCGCCAGCTGTCCAGACTGGGCAATACTCCGTATGTGTGTACCACGGTGGACCTGCCCGAGGACTTCCCCTTCTTCATTCCCGGAAGTCGGCTGGCAGAGTGGCGCCGCTATGTGGTGGGGCAACTGCTGGCGTCTCCTGCCCCTGCTGCCAGTCCCACAGCTGTCGTCCGTGAGTATTCTCCTGCTCCTGTCTATCCACAGCCTCACTTGTATAACATTTCCAACGAGGTGGCGCGCAACTTCTATCATGTCCCCCGTTTGACGGCTTACGAAGTGAACCCTGCTCCTGGTGCTCTGCTTATGCAGTGTCGCCATTGTCTGCGTTACAGCCTTGGCTGTTGTGTGAAGCATGGCGGTCATATTCCCGAGTGGCACGAACCGCTCTACCTGCGTCTGGGCGACGGGAAACGCTTCCGCTTGGAGTTTGATTGTCGTCAATGTCAAATGAATGTCTATGCACAGGATTCTTGAGTACCTCCTGGGGCTGTTACTCCTCGCCTCCTGCTATAACCCTGGTCGGCAGACCCCTGACGCCTGGAATCTTACCGAGCGTCAGTTGGACAGTATTTCTTTTTATACTACCCATCACTACACGCAGAACTTCAACTTTATCGTGACCTCTGACACCCTTTCCCTGGTGTCGCAGCAACCTGAGGAACATCCCTTCCTGTTGCAGACCGATACGCTGACGGTGCGTCGTGGCGACCGTCTGGTAGTGGCCGACGTGGCCATCCTTCCTGTCGACAGCGTTGACTCTGTGTGGGTCAAGGTGGCGCGCGACCAGGCCACAATCGGCTGGGCTCACGAGAGCAGTCTGTTGTCTGCCGTATCGCCTGATGACCCCATCTCCCAGTTTATCGACTTCTTCTCCGACACCCATATGCTTATTTCTCTGGCCATCTTGGCATTGGTGGCGGCAGCCTATCTGATTCGCCGTCTGCTGCGCCGTCATTCCAAGTTGGTGCACTTCAACGACATTCCTTCGCCCTATCCCGTGCTGCTGTGTCTGCTGGTGGCGTCCTCAGCGACGCTCTATGCCTCTATCCAGTTGTTCGGTAGCGAGTCTTGGCGTCATTACTACTATCATCCCACGCTCAATCCCTTTGCCCTTCCCTTCCACATCGGGCTTTTCGTCACCTCCGTATGGTCCATACTGATTGTCGGATTAGCCGCTCTCGATGATGTCCGTAGGCTGTTGCCTTTGGGTGAAGGTGTGCTATATGTGTTAGGGCTGGCTGGCGTGTGTAGCGTTGTCTATGTGGTCTTTAGCGTCTCCACCTTATATTATATAGGATATCTGCTGTTGCCTATATATGTTGTGCTGGCGTTCCGTACCTATTGGCGTAGTGGGCGAGCCCGCTATCGTTGCGGCAAGTGCGGCATGCCTCTTCAGCATAAGGGCCGTTGTCCCCGTTGCGGGAGTGTGAACGGATAGCCTTTTTAAAATCCACATAAATGAGGATTGCGGGAACGACGGCATTGTCTTACCTTTGCATCCTGAAATAAGAGTGTTATTATATGGTAAGAAAGATTTTATTCGGGATATTCCTGACATTCTCGCTGTCTGCCACTGCCGAAACGGAGGCGTTGTCCGATAGCAGCCGCGTTGTCGACCTTGACGAGGTCGTTGTTGTCTCACAGCCTAAGGAGCAGTTCCGTCTGCGCCAGCAGCCCCTTGCCTCTTCGGTATTTTCCGGCATGGAGCTGCAGCGTCTCAACATCCGGGACGTGCGTGACCTTTCCCAGCATGTCCCCTCGTTTGTCATGCCCAGCTATGGTTCTCGTTACACGTCGGCCATGTATGTCCGTGGCATCGGAGCCCGCGAGAACCAGTCCGCTGTGGGGATGTACATCGACAACATCCCCATTGTCAACAAGAGCATGTTCAACTACCATACCTATGGAGTGGACCGTATTGACGTGCTTCGCGGACCGCAGGGAACGCTTTACGGACAGAACACCGAGGGCGGTTTGGTGCGCCTCTACACCAAATCACCGCTCTACTACCAGGGCACTGACTTGCGGCTGGGTCTTGGCTCCGCGTTGCAGCGGGTGGCCGAGGTCGCCCACTACGGGCGTCTGGGTAGCAAGGCTGGATTCTCGCTGGCAGGTTTCTATGAGGGACGGCAGGGCTTCCTGCGCAACGTGACGCTCAATGACTATGCTGACGGCTATGATGAAGCGGGAGCCCGTCTACGGCTGATGGTACAGCCATCCAGCCGTCTCACCTTCGACCTCATGGCCGACTTCCAGCATGTCTTTCAGAACGGCTTTGCCTATGGTGAGCTCGATAGCCGCAGCGGCTGCACCCAACAACCCGCCGTCAACCGTCAGGGTACGTACCGCCGCAACATGCTTACTACAGGCCTCTCTGTAAAGTATGCCGGTCGCGGTTTTGAGGTCAACAGCGTCACCAGCTGGCAGCACTTCGATGACCTGATGCGCATGGACATTGACTATACCCCGCGTGACTTGCTGTTCATGACTGAGCACCAACATCAGAATGCCTTGACCGAGGAACTGTCTGTCAAGAGTGTCAGCCCCAGTCGCTGGCAGTGGACCTTTGGAATCTACGGTTCGCGCCAGTGGCTCCGGAATACGACCCCCGTTGAATTCCTGCCTGCCATGAACGATCAGTTGTCGGCAATGATAGAGCGCTATGCTTACGAAGGAATGCTTAACGCAATGGCCCAGCGCATGGGCCACGAGGCAGCTGCGGCGATGATTGCCCGTGCCGGCGGGTGCCATATCCGCATGGATATGGAGCGCGTCCCGGGAGACTTCCGTATGCCAGCCACTAACCTGGCAGCTTTCCATGAGTCCAACGTCCGTCTCACAGAGCGCCTTACCGCCACCCTCGGACTGCGTTACGACTTCAGCCGCGTCGGCATTGACTACCTGACCAGTGGGCGCGTATTCATGGAAGAGAACGTCATGGGTACCAGCATCCCCCGTTTCCCTATCAGCCTCCTGCTTAATCGCGAGGAGCAGAGTGAGTTCAGCCAGCTACTGCCCAAGGTGGGTCTGACGTGGCGGCTGGACAGTCAAGGCAGCAACGTCTATGCTACCTGGTCCAAGGGCTACCGTGCCGGCGGCTTTAACATGCAGATGTTCAGTGACATCCTTCAGTCGCAGCTGAGTGCTGCCGCCCAGACCGCCCGTGGCGCTATCGAACTTGCGTTTACCGATGAGCAGTACGAGCAGCTACGCCGTACCATCAGCTATAAGCCAGAGGAGTCATGGAATTATGAGACAGGTGCCCACCTCAACCTCTTTCGTCATAAGGTGCAGCTGGACCTGTCGGCCTACTACCTTCAGATACGCAACCAGCAGCTTTCCGTTTTCGCCGCCGACTACGGCTTTGGCCGCATGATGGTCAATGCCGGCAAGAGCTACAGCTGCGGCATGGAAGCCTCCCTTCGCGGCAGTGCCCTTGACAACCGCTTCAGCTGGATGTTGAGCTACGGCTATACCCACGCTGCCTTCAAGGAATACACCGATCAGGAGGAAGGTGCCGACGGTCAGGTCGTCCTCGTCGACTACAAGGGAAACAAAGTTCCCTTCGTCCCCGAACATACCATGGGAGCCGCCGCCAGCTATCGTTTGCCGGTCAGCGATCCTGTGCTGCATAGCGTTGACTTCGCCCTCGATCTCAGCGGTTGCGGATGCACCTACTGGGATGCCGACAACACCTACAGCCAGCCGTTCTACGTTGTGCTGGGCAGTCGTGTCAGTTTCGACATGAGTCCCGTCGAGGTGTCCGTGTGGGCCCGCAACCTCACCAGCACTCGTTACAACACCTTTGCTTTCTACAGTAGCACAGCCCACACTCACCTTGCCCAACGTGCCAACCCCTTCCAACTGGGCTTCGACGTGCGGCTGCACCTGTAAAAAACGTCAAAAAGTTTGGTCGTTGGCGGACAAATAACTATCTTTGTCCGGACTAATATGACAAAAACGATGAAGAAGAACCTATGCCTTATGGCAGCAATGACCCTTGTAGCTTTGCTGTCGACACAGCACGCCAGTGCCCAGACTGTAGTAACACAGGATACACAGCCCGCGACGACCATCCTTCCGAAGACCGATGCTGCCCAGGCTGAGAAAGCCGCTCAGGTCGCAGAGAAAGAAGCTAAGAAACAGGCCGATGCTCTGAAACAGCGGCAGAAGGAAGCCAAGAAGAAAACTCAGGAGGCTCAGGAGGCCAAGAAGAAAGCCCGGGAGATGAGTAAGAAGGCTCAGGAAGCCAAGAAAGCTGAGAAACTTCGTAAGAATGCCGAGAGAGCCCGTAGGGAGTATGAGAAAGCCACCAAGACTGCTGAGAAAGCAAAGGAGAAAGCCGACCAGTTGGCTGTCAAAGCCGCCTCTGACGGAACGTCCAAGACCCAGCTCGCCGCTGCCAAAGCCCGTATAGCCGCCGAAAGAGCAGCCGCTAAGGCCACCAAGGCCGGCGTGAAGGCAGAGAAAGCAGCCAAGAAGGCAAAATAACCATATATTTCAACGCTTCTCAGAACCTTCCTCCAGCATTTCCTTAACGGCACTGCTGAGATAGGGTTCTATCTTTTGGTAGTTTAGCGTGAATGTGGGGATGCCCAAGGCGTAGGGGGCTATCTCGTACTGCTGGTAGGCGAAGACAATACCCTGCTCCGTGAGATAGGGGGCATTGTGGGGTAATGGCAGGTAGTCAACGCTGCCGTCATAGAGTAGCAGTGACTGCAGACCTTCATCGGTCAGCGCTTCCTTGACGCCGCCAGATAGCAGGTACTGGCGCAACCCCTCCTTAAGCAGTAGACGGAATGCATCGCTGTCGGTATTCTTCAGCAGGTCCCACCCAAAGCGGCGGCCGTCGCTTTTGCGGAAGGTGGTGCCTATCTCGACACGGCTGCCGTGGGCTCCGCCCTGATAGTCCTCATAGACGGACAGGTAGCTGACGTAGCCGGCGGTATCGCTCACTTTTCGGATGTTACGGACACCGAAGAGGGTGGGCTTGTCACTATCTTCCATTGGCTCTATGGAATTCCAGGAACTCTTCAGCGCCTCGTGCATGATGTCGGCACCCTCGTGTAGCACGGCATCGCCCTTGGTACGCAGACGGGTGTCGACACCCATCTCCTCGCATATGTACTCCTGCAGGATGTTTACAAGGGCTGATGGGCCGGCGACGGGGTAGTCGGCACACATGTATACCTCACACACTGAGTCGTCCAGTTCGCAGACCAGAGAGTCGGTGGAAAAGGCCTCGCTCTGCAGCGAGGCCTCTTTTTTGCCGCCGCATGCAGTTAGCACGACGGCGGTAAGGAATATGGCTGTTTTATTCATTGTTAATGGTTATTCGCCCTTGATAGCTGCCACACCAGGGAGCACTTTACCCTCGATGGCCTCAAGCAGAGCGCCGCCACCGGTAGAGATGTAGCTGACCTGGTCGGCCAGTCCGAACTTGTTGACACAAGCTACGGAGTCACCACCGCCAATGAGCGAGAAGGCTCCCTCGGCAGTGGCCTTGGCGATGGCATCGCCGATGGCACGTGAGCCAGCGGTGAAGGCGTCGCACTCGAACACTCCGGCAGGACCGTTCCACAGGATGGTCTTGGCACCCTTGATGGCCTCGGCAAAGGCCTTCTGACTTTCAGGACCGGCATCAACACCCTCGAATCCAGCAGGAACCTTGTTGGCGGGGCAAGTAATAATCTCGGCACCGGCCTTCACGGACATGGTGTCGAAGTCGAGACCGTTGGTAGCGGTGCAGTCGCTGCCCAGAACGAGCTCAACGCCGTTTTTCTTGGCCAGTTCTTCGACGCCCAGGGCAACGTCCAGCTTGTCGAGTTCAACGATGGACTCGCCAATCTCACCGCCGTGGGCCTTGGAGAATGTGTAGGTCATGCCGCCGCAGAGGATGAGCTTGTCCACCTTGCCCAGCAAGTTTTCGATGATGCCTATCTTAGAGGATACCTTCGAACCACCCATGATGGCCACGAAGGGGCGCTTAATGTTCGACAGCACATTGTCAACAGCCTGAACCTCCTTTTCCATCAGCAGACCCAGCATCTTCGAGTCGGCGTCGAAGTAGTCGGCGATAACGGCGGTGGAGGCGTGCTTGCGGTGTGCGGTACCGAAGGCGTCCATGACATAGCAGTCGGCATAGCTGGCCAATGTCTTGGCAAACTCCTTCTGGCTTTGCTTCATAGCCTTCTTGGCCTCGTCGTACTCGGGGGTTCCCTTTTCTACGCCGACGGGCTTGCCCTCTTCTTCGGGATAGAAGCGGAGGTTCTCCAGCAGCAGGGCTTCGCCCATCTTCAGGGCTTTTGCGGCATCGGCTGCCTTGGCGCAGTCAGGAGCAAAGGCTACAGGAACGCCCAGGGCCTTCTCTACGGCCTCGCGAATCTGTCCCAGCGACTTCTTCATGTCCACCTTACCCTTGGGCTTGCCCATGTGTGACATGATGATGACGGCACCGCCGTCAGCCAGAATCTTCTTCAGCGTGGGCAGCGCACCGCGGATGCGGGTGTCGTCCGTAATCTTTCCATTCTCGTCCAGGGGCACGTTGAAGTCAACGCGCACGATTGCCTTCTTTCCGGCAAAGTTCATTTCGTTGATTGTCATGATGTTTGATTTTACGATTTAACTAATTCAGTTTTTCTTTCGCAAAGGTACTGTTTTTAACCGAGAACAGGGAAGCGGACATGGAGAATTTAGCACTTTTTTACGTTCTGCAATTCATTATGTAAGGTGCACTTTGCAAAAAGGGTGTTGATTACGTCTGGAAACGTTCAGAAGGGGATGTGCCACCGTGCGCCGACGATGAGCCACGCGCCAGGCTGCGGCACGTTTCCATAGTCTACGTAGTTGCGGTTGTCGAGCACGTTGTTCACCTCGGCATAGAGTGTGTAGCGTTGAGCCGTCCATGCCAGCCGCGCGTCAACGAGGGCAAAGGGACGGTAGTCGTGCACCAGTCCGTCGAAGCCAGTGTAGGTGCCCATGCGGTCCTGCCAGCGAACGTTCATCCCCAGGCTGAGTTGCCGCCAGAGCGAGCTCTGTAGGCGGACTACGAGCTTGTGTCTGAGATACTCCAGCGCGTATTGTGACACAAAGCTGGGTTTCTGTTTCTTGTCCTGACTCATCAGGTTGCAGGACAGGTGTAGCGTCGTGTGGCTTGTGGGCAGCGTGAGCAGCCGCCGCAGGTCCAGCGTCAGCGAGGCCTCTGCACCGACGGAGTTAATGACAGTGTGGTTGACGCTCTGCCAGACGGCATCGTCGCCCTGCGACGTGTCCATAACCCAGTCTATCATGTTCCTGCCGTGATGGTGGTAGAGGCTCAACTTGGTGTCGATACCCTCTAACTGATAATGCGTTCCCACTTCTATTGCCCGCATCTCTTCAGGACGCAGGTGAGGGTCGGCGGCGTAGCCCTGCAGTTTGTAGTACATCTCTGTGAACGAGGGCAGACGGAGCGACGTGTTGTAGGAGGCGTACATCTTCCATCTGGCTGCGAGCTGGTAGCTGACGTCGATACCTGGATAGACGCCCCAGCCGCCAGTGCTCCACGAACTCCGCGCGGCAATGATGCCGGCGGAGACGGTGAGCCTCTGCAGTAGCACGTTGTGCTCTAGGAAAAGGGAGACATTGGTGCGATTGATGCCCAGCGTATACTTGCGGTCGGTGCCGCTGATGTGGATGGGCTGGAAGAGTGGTTCTCCCAGGTTGCCGCTGACGTGGTCCTCGTTGCGTAGCTCGCCGCCGAAGGCCGTGCGGCCCCATGCCCAGTCGAAGTAGCTGTTGAGGTTGGCGCCGTAGACGTTGCAGCGGTTGTAGTTGTACTTCATTATGTCGGGGCGTCCCCGGTAGCCCTCGAAGCGGTCGCTGTGCTGCTGCCAGTAGAGGCTGGGGCGCAGGTGGATTGCTCCCTGGAGCGTCTCGGCCTGGACGGCGGCGAGGAGCTTCGTCGTGTGCTCGTACTGCTCATCGGCTTGCCATCGGGGAGTGGCATAGAACGTGGAGGAACCCCATCCCTTGTCGGAGAATCCGGCATGCCAGCGGATGGATACCTGTCCGTCGGCGTAGCTCCCCTGGTAGAAGGCCTTGCCGCCCGTGAAGTCGGTGTTCAGCCGTCCTGCGGCGGAGCGGCTGAAGCCGTCGCTGCGTGCATAGCTGCCGCTGACCTGATTGTTCCACCGTTTCTGCAGGATGTTTATCCGGCCGCCCGCCTTGACGTAGCCGAAGGAGCCTCCTTCGACGCTAATGTCGGCACCTGATGACGGGGCGGGATGCGTCACGATGTTGACAGCCCCCACAAGCGACGATGTGCCGTAGGTGCGGCCGGCAGGGCCCTCCAGCACCTCGATGCGCACAATCTCACTCAAGTCTACCGGTAGGTCCAGCACGTTGTGGCCTGTCTGCGGGTCGCAAATGTTGATGCCGTTAAGCAGGACGATGATTTGCTCCTGCGTGCCGCCTCGGATGGAGACGTCCGTCTGGGAACCCAGCGTGCCGCGCTGGCGTACATCGACGCCAACGGCCATTTTCAGTAAGTCGTTAATACTTTGTACTGCCGCCCCCTGAATGTCATCGTGCGACAGTACAGTAACCATTCTCGCTGCTTGCGAAAGCGCAAGCGGGGCGCGTGAGCCGGTGACGCCTACGTCGCCGAGTCTGACTTCCCTGACCACCTGTGTGGTGTCGATGCGGAAGGTCTCCTCGCTGATGCTGACAGCCTTGACTGACGAGAGCATAGTCACGCTCAGCACCCCGATGACAACCTCGCGTCCCAGACAGGCAAAGAGGGCGTATCCCGTACGCTTCCAGCGACGGAATACCAGTACCTCACGCTTCATGAAAAGTGGTTTGTACATGATTGTGTGTTGATAAAAAAAAGAAATGCTAACCGAACAGGGCCCGCAAGGCTTCCTCGACTTTCCTGACAGGATGCAGGTTGATGTGGTACTTCTTGCGGTTGAACCCCTGCAGGTTGTATTGGGGTATGATGATGTCGCTGAAACCCAGTTTCTCGGCTTCGGCAACTCGCTGTTCTATACGGTTGACGGGACGTACCTCGCCCGAGAGCCCCACCTCGCCCGCCATGCACCAGCCCGCCTCGATGGGGGTATCGACGTTTGACGACAGCACGGCGGCAATGACCGAGAGGTCAGTGGCCAGGTCGGTAACGCGTAGGCCGCCCGCGATGTTCAGGAACACGTCCTTCTGCATCAGCTTGAAGCCGACGCGCTTCTCCAGCACCGCCAACAGCATGTTCAGACGGCGCTGGTCGAAGCCAGTGGCAGAGCGTTGCGGCGTGCCGTAGGCAGCAGACGATACCAGTGCCTGGGTCTCGATGAGAAAGGGGCGCATGCCCTCGATGGCGGCCGAGATGGCTACCCCCGAGAGGCCCTCATGGTCCTGTGTCAGCAGCAACTCCGAAGGGTTCGACACCTGACGCAGTCCGTTCTGCTGCATCTCGTAGATGCCCAGCTCTGACGTATTGCCAAAGCGGTTCTTGATAGCGCGTAGCAGCCGGTACATGTAGTGCTGGTCGCCCTCGAACTGGATGACGGCATCGACGATATGCTCCAGTATCTTTGGACCGGCCAGCGACCCCTCCTTCGTGATGTGACCGATGAGGATGACGGGAACGCCTGATGTCTTGGCGAAACGTAGCAGTGCAGCGGCACATTCTCGGACCTGCGCAATGGAACCTGCCGACGACTCAACGTCCTCGGTGGCAATGGTCTGGATGGAGTCGATGATTACCAGTTCGGGCTGTACTTCCTTGATGTGGTCGAAGATGTTCTCCAGCGAGTTCTCGCAAAGCACCAGAAGGTTCTCTGGTGTGGTGCCTGACAGCCGCGCGGCACGCATTTTCAGCTGGTGGGCACTCTCCTCGCCACTGACGTACAGGATGCGCCTGTCTGACAGCTGCAGTGCCGTCTGAAGCGATAGGGTAGACTTGCCTATGCCGGGCTCGCCGCCCAGGAGGATGATGCTGCCGGGAACGAGCCCGCCGCCCAGTACGCGGTTCAGTTCTGCATCGTGCATGTCAATGCGAGGCTCGTCGTGACTGCTGATGTCACGAAGCCTTAACACCTTGTTGTCCCGCAGCATACGCCCCGCGGATGCCGCGGCCGTCGTCGCTGCCTGCTGGCGAGTGTCGGCGGCTATCTTGATTTCCTTGAACGTGTTCCACTGGCCGCAGGCAGGGCACTTGCCAATCCACTTTGGTGACTCCTGTCCGCAGTTCGAACACACATAAGCTGTCTTTTCCTTTGCCATAAACGGCACAAAAGTAGTAATAATTTTCGATATTCCAAAATTTATGCGTACTTTTGCAGCAATCATGAAACAACTAATTATCATCGTGCTTCTGACGGCGATGGCTGCCGCGTGTAGTCAGTCGTATGAAGAGACCAAGAGGCTCAACAGGGCGGAGCGCTACCGGCTGTGGCAGGAGGACTCAGCAGCCTTCAAGGTAGCCGTCATGCCGACGCTGGACTGCATGCCGCTGTACGTTGCCCGCGAGCTGGGACTGTTTGACTCGCTCGGGGTGAAAGTCCGCCTAAAGCCCTTCACGGCCCAGATGGACTGTGACACCGCCTTGGCGGGCGGCAGTGTGGAGGCTGCGGTGACCGACCTGGTGAGGGCCGAACGGCTGGTAGGACAGGGGACCCCCCTGCGCTACGTGGCTGCCACCAACGCCTACTGGCAGCTCGTTACCAACCGCACGGCACGCATCCGACAGCTCAAGGGCCTGGACGACCGCATGGTGGCTATGACACGCTACTCGGTGACGGATCTTCTGGCAGACGCCGCCGTGGATTCGGCACGACTGAAGCCCGAGCGCGTATTCCGCATTCAGGTAAACGATGTGCACATACGTTTCCGCATGCTTCAGGATAACATCATGGATGCCTTGCTCCTCACGGAGCCGCTGGCCACCGCCGCCCGTATGGCCCACCACGCCGTGGTGCTGGATACCCGTGAGATGGACGCCTCGTTTGGTGTTATCGCCTGTCGCGAGAAGGCACTTGAGCCTTCTGCCCGGCAGGAGCAGCTGAAACTGGTGATGAAGGCTTACAACCAAGCCTGCGACCTGCTCAACAGACAGGGAGTGGCAGCCTACGGTGAACTGATGTCACGCTGCTGCGGCGTGAAGCGCGAAGTGGCCGACTCGCTGCCGAAGAGTATCCGCTTCTCACACGCTGCCGAACCCCGACAGCAGGACATAGAGCGGGCAAGGGCGTGGCTGAAGCAAAAAGATTCCTAAAAGAGCATGGTTAAGAGCAACGAACTCACACAAATCTCGGACGAGATACGCCAGCGGAGACTGGGAAAGGCACTACTGCTGCTGGAGAACTACCTGCTGACACACCAGCTGAGCTACGACACGACGGAACGCCTGAAAGCGGTCAAGGCCGACTACGACCTCATGAACGACTACTGGAAGAGGGGATTCCAGGACCCTGAGCGGGAAAACGTCTACGACCAGTTACTGCGTAGAACCGACGTGCTGTGCACGAACCTGCAGATACACTACTGTCTCCGCAATAGCACCTTCCTGCATGATGTCTATGCCCAGGCCCGCAAACGAAGAAATGACTGGGCAGTGTCGTCTCTGAGAATAGACATGGAGAACTTCGTCTCCGACCTGGCGCTACTCGGACTGGAACCGGAGCACACCCGAGAGGGGAAGCTCCTGGCGCTACATCGCGACCACCAGCAGCTGATGAGCGACCTTTTCGACTACATCTTCACCTCGCGCTGCTGGAGCATGCGGCTCTGCGAGGCTTTTCGGGAAATTCTTCTTTCACCTACTATCGACAGTAGCGACCAGCAACTCATTGTGAGTGCCGTCACGCTGTCGTCCCTGCACTTCTTTGACTACTACAAGTTCCGACTGCTGACCGACGTCTACCGTCTTGCCAGCGACGAGCTGGTGCGTCAGCGAGCCCTGGTGGGATGGGTACTCGCCCTGGACGACAGCCGACAGAATATTTACCCGGAGCTGCGCCAGACTGTTGAGGAACTGACGGCTAATGAACACTGCCGTCAGGAGTTGTGCGAACTGCAGCAGCAGATGGTGTACTGCAAGAATGCCGAGCATGACCACGAGAAGATACAGAGCGAGATTATGCCTGAGCTGCTGAAAAACAGCCGCTACCGCATTACCCGCAACGGTATCGAGGAAAAAGACGAGGACATGATGGACGACATCCTGCACCCCGAGGCTTCGGAGGAGGCGATGGAGAAAATGGAGAACAGTTTCCGGCGCATGATGGACATGCAGAAGCGAGGCTCGGACATCTACTTCGGAGGTTTCTCGCAGATGAAGCGCTTTCCCTTCTTCCGGGAGTTGAGCAACTGGTTCGTTCCCTTCTATATGGATCATCCCGACATTGCCGATGTCGTCACCCGCATCCGCAAGAACAAGTTCCTGCAGACGATGCTCCGTGAGTCACCTTTCTGCAATAGCGACAAGTACTCGTTCACTATAGCCTTCGAGCAGGTGCTGAAGCAGCTGCCGGAAGACATGCGCACAATGATGGAGCGCGGCGAGGCGGCGTTGCACGAAGGTGCTGTCGGTGAGGACTTCCGCAAACCGGCCTATGTGCGCCGACTATACCTACAGGATCTCTACCGCTTCTTCAGGCTGCACCCACAGCGCAGCGAGTTTGTCAATCCCTTTGACCGTCAGGTATTCCTGGCGATGGACATTTTCCGCTTCACACCAATGGATGGTGTGCGGGGCGGCATGACGGCCTTCTTCCTGCGCCGCAGAATGACGGAGGAGGCTTGTGCCGTGACGGACATGTCGCTGACAGATACCTGGAAGTACGTGATGGAGCAGAAACCGGAAAAGGAGTGGCCCGTGTTGGGATATGCGCGCGTTCTGTTTGCCGAGAAGCGATACGAAGAGGCTCTGGAGTCCTACGACCAGCTGCTGGCGATGGCTCCCGACAAGAAGAACTACCTGCTCAACAAGGCCGTCTGCTTGTTGAACCTGACGCGCTATCAGGACGCGCTGAACATTCTTTACCAGCTGGAGTACACCAGCCCCGATGACGAGAACGTGAGCCGTGTGCTGGCGTGGGCACTGCTATGTAACGGCAGGTACGAACAGGCCTCCAGCCGCTATAACCAGCTGCTGGCAGCTCCTCAGGTGGTGGCTGACGACCTGCTGAACTACGGCTACTGCCTGTGGTTCAGTGGCGATATCATTGGGGCGGTGGGGACGTTCCGGCAGTATGTCGGCGACACGAACATCTCTGCCGACGAGATGGAGCAGGAGATGATGGGGACGGAACATGCGCTGATAGCTGCTCACGGCATTGCCGATCACGAGATACAGCTCATGCTGGACTCCCTGCGTTAGAGGAACGGTTGCAGCAGGTGTGAGAACCATCCTACGAACTTCTTCCAGCCGGAGCGTGTCTCCTTCCACAATTCGGGAGTGAGGCGCAGACTGTCGTGCTTATCGCGGTCGAACATGTCGTCCAGCTCCTTCGTAGTGTTGCGGTCGATGATGACGGCATTCTCCTCATAGTCGAACCGTAGGCTACGGGCATCAAGGTTGGTGGAACCCACGGTACAGAAGCGACCGTCGACCATCATGATTTTGGAGTGGTGGAATCCCGGCTGGTACACCCACACGTCGGCACCGCGCTTCATGAGCTTGTAGGCATTATAATACACGCAGTCGGGGGTCAGCGGAATGTCGCTCTTGGCAGAAATCATCAGTTCCAGCTTCACGCCGCGTTTCAGAGCACGCTTCAGTGCCTTCTTGACCGAAGGGATGAGGGTGAAGTAGGGGTTGATGATGCGTATGGAGTCCTGGGCGGCGTCGATGGCGTTGACGTAGAAGTATCGCATGACGTCGTTCGTCGTGCGGGGCTCTCGGTTGATGATGCCCACCAGTTTGTGGCCCGCCGTTGCCGTTGTGTCGGGCTTCAGTCCCGTAGCGGTGACGGGCTGGTAGGCCCGGAAGTACTTCTGCTTCCAGATGTCCTCGCCGGTGGTCTTCTCCCAGATGCGTGAGAAGATGAGCTGCAGTTGGTTGACGGCACCGCCCTCCAGACGGCAATGCATGTCGCGCCAGGCGCCGACCTGCTCCGTACCTTTTATGTAATAGTCGGCTACGTTCATGCCGCCCGTATAGGCGATGTTGCCGTCGATGACTACTATCTTGCGGTGGTCGCGAGGCCAGATATGGTTGATCCAGGGAAAGCGGACGGGGTCGAACTCCCAGATGTCGATGCTGTCCTGGCGCAGCCTGGCGAGGTGGTGCTTCAGCAGGGGCTGGTTGTTGGAGTCGTTGCCGAAGCCGTCGAACATCGCCCGCACCTCGACGCCCTCGCGGCGCTTCTCGCGAAGCAGGTCGAAGAGCAGCGAGGCAATGGAGTCGTTGCGGAAGTTGAAGTATTCCAGATGGACGCTCTGCCGGGCCTGACGGATGGCTTCGAACATATCGTCGAACTTCTGCTGCCCGGACATGAGCAGCGTCACCTTGTTGTTGGCGGAGAAGCGGATGCCGTAATCCTCCAGTTTGTGGCGTATGATGCTGTCTGAGGTTTCCTGGGCTGCGGTGGGGATACACATGGAAACGAGGATGGCTGTCACCATCCTCGTGAGTAGGTTGCTGTTTCTCATTGTCTGTGTTTCAGTCTGTATTCCAGGGGCGAGATGCCGAACTTCTCCTTGAAGATGTTGATGAAGTTCTCGCCCGTCATGAAGCCGATGTTTGTTGCCAGCTCACTCATGTTGATGTTGGTGCGCTTGAGTAGGATGCATGCGTGCTTCAGTCTCAGGTCGCGTATGAGTTCGGCGGGTGTCTTGCCGGTAATGTTGCGAATCTTGTGGAAGAAGGGTACACGGCCCATTCCCATTGCGGTGGCCATCTCCTCCAGGCTGATTTGTCCGCGGCTCATGTTCTGCAGTACGTACTGCTCGATGTTCTTCAGCAGCTGCTGGTCCATGGCATCGGCCATAGAGTAGTCGTTCAGGTAGCTTCCCGTCTCTTCCTGCTGTCCGTTATCCTGCGGAGTCAGTGTTGTGAGCGTATTGTTCCGCTTCACCTTGATGTCCACGGTGTTCATCTCGTCGTTCTCGTCGGCAGCGGTCTCGTCCATGGGATTGAAGTCGCCCATGTTGATGCTTTCCGTTGCGGTGGTCATGCTGGCGTTGCGGCCCTCCAGCCGTCGTGTCTCGGCGCCTTCGATGAGGTTGTTGTCAATCTCCACCATTCCGATGCCCAGCAGTCTGTTGAACCTCGTGATGGCCTCCTGGAGGTTGAAGGGCTTGGCCAGGTAGTCGTCGGCCGAGAGGGTGATGTTCTGGTCCTTCATGTCCTGTGTCGTCATCTGCTCTTCGGTCATGAGGACGAACTTGATGCGTTGCATGTTGTGGCGGGTCTTGATGTCGTTGCACATCTTGCTGCCCGTCATGCCGTTCATCTCGTTCTTGCAGATGATGAGGTCCGGGTGGAGTGATTCCACGTCGTTCATGGCCTTTGTGGTGTTGTTGTAGATGTGCAGGTCGTAGACGTAACGCAGACGGGCTGCGATGAACTTGACGAAGTCCATGTTGTCGTCGATGAACATGACGACGAACTTCGTGGTGGGGGCTTCGGACTGCCGTACGCGGATTTCCGTAGTCAGCTGTTCTCCTCCGTCCAGGTCGGGTAGCTGCAGTTCGCCCTTGCTGTCCATCATGTAGTAGTTCTGCACGGTCTCCTTGGCCTTCTCCTCAGGATGCTCCAGGGAGGTCTGCATGTCGCTGACTCTGGTGATGACCTGCAGCATCTGCGAGTGCAGGGCATTCAGCTGTTCGCGTTCCTCCAGCGATGCGTCCTTGTCGGCGAGGTTGCTGATGATGCTGGTCATGCGGGCCATGGGCTGCCTCAGGTCGTCGCTGGCGGCCATGATAGTCTCACGCTGCAGTTTCAGCTGGTTGATGATGGCTTTCTTCTTGCGCTTGTATTCCTTGAACTGGTCCAGTCCTATCTTCCAGATGTAGAGTATCAGGATAATGGCGATGGCATAGGCCACGAGCATCCACCACGACAGGAGCCAGTGGCGGTTGACGGTGATGGTGAGTGTGCGCTCCTGGTTGCTGACGGCTCCCTCGGCGCTGACGGCTTTGACGTGTAGCGTGTAGTGGCCACTGGGCAGGTCGTGGAAGGTCACGCCGTGGGTCAGTGCGTCGCCGTTGGTCCAGTCGGCTTCCAGACCTTCCATCCAGTACATGAACTGCAGTCGTTCGCTCTGGTTGTAGTTGCCGGCGGCGAACTTGATGGTGAAGGTGTTCTGGTCGTTCTCCAGTTCCAGCTTGCTGCTCTCGTTGAGGGCCTGGGGCAGGATGACTTTCCCTTCGTAGTCGTGGCCGGTGATGATTTCTTCTTCGCCGATGAACAACTGTGTCAGCATGACTCGTGGCAGCGACTCTGTCTCGTCGGCGGTCTTCGGACGCACCCAGTTCACGCCGTAGAGGCCTCCCAGCAGGACGTTGCCGTCCTTCTTGCGCAGGATGGAGCCGATGTTGAACTCATTGCTCTGCAGACCGTCGGTAGTGTTGTAGTTGTAGAGTCCGTAGTTGTAGGTGTCGTCCTCGTGGTTACGCTGTACGACGACGCGGCTGACACCGTTGCTGGTGGTGAGCCAGATGTTGTTGTTCTTGTCCTCGGTGATGCCGCAGATGTTGTTGTTGCACAGCCCGTTCTTCTCGGTCAGGTAGTCCAGCTTGTCGTTGGTGAGGTTCAGTACGTTCACGCCTTCGCGGGTACCTATCCAGAGCAGTCCCCGTGAGTCCTCGAACACCTGTGTGACATAGTTGTTGGTGAACTTTATCACGTTGGAGGTGTTGCCGGTAAGGTGTGTGACTTCCGAGGTCGACAGGGTGATGATGGTCAGTCCCTCTCCGGTTCCGACGAGTAAGCGGTTCTTGGATGCCAGGTACAGGGACGTGATGTTGTTCGACATCAGTTTGCGGTTCTGTCGGGTGTAGGCCGAGAAGGAGTTCATTCTGGTGTTGTACACCTGCAGTCCGCCGTCTGTGCCAATCCAGAGGTTTCCGTTGTTGTCGGCGCATAGTGCGTTGATGTGGTCGTCGATGAGGGTCTTCACGCTGTCTTTGGCCTGTGAGAAGATTCGGGTTGTCCCGTCCTTGATGCGTGTCAGTCCGTTCTGTTTGGAGCCTACCCACAGGCTGCCGTCCTTGGTGGAGGTGATGCAGGTCACCTTGAGGCTGGCCAGCGGTCCTTGGTAGCCCACGATGCCGTTGTCGCTGGTTCCGTACCAGATGGTGCCGTTCTTGTCCTCGGTGATGGCCGATATGTCGCCGTTCAGCGTGGCTTCGAACTTGTAGATGTTCTGTCCCCACAGTGCGACGCCCGACTTCTCTGTTCCTACCCACAGCATGTCTGTGTCGTCCACGTAGATGCTTTGTACGCCGATGATGCCTGAGATTCGTTTCCTGGAGCGCATGCTTGTGGGCTCCACGTATTCCATTTCGTGCGACGTGACGTTGGTGCGCACCAGTCCGTTGCGGTCAGTGCCTATCCATATGTTTCCGCTGCGGTCGCCCGCCATGCTGTTCACGGCGTTGTCGACGCCGGTTCCCGTCAGTCCCAGCTGGTCTCCGATGTTGGTGGTCCACACGTTGGTGCTTTTGTTGTACATGAAGAGTGTACCCTGTCCGTACAGCCAGATGTTGTCCATCTGGTCGGCGAAGGCCTTGAGCGACTTGGACTTGCGCAGGTGCCTTTCGGCCAGTTCGACGGTGCTCCATACCGTGCGCTGCTGGTGCATGACGTCGCAGCAGACGAGTCGTCCGTCGGTATAGACGATGAGTGCTCCGTCGCGGCACTCGCTGATGGAGCACACCTCGCCTTGTGGCACGCCGTGGGCGTCGTCTGTGTATCCGAACTCGTAGAGCAGCTGTTGCTGCATGTTGTAGCAGACGATGCCCTTGTTGGGGATGTATCCCCACAGGTTCTTGTGGCGGTCTATATAGGCGATGTCCGGCTGCCGCTCAATGCCCATGCGGTTGAAGGTCTGTCGCATGTCGCGTTCGAAGGTTTCCGTCTGCGGGTGGTAGATGGTGTAGCCCGAGGCGGTCTTTATCCACAGGCTGCCGTCCAGCGACTCCTGGATGCTCTCTATGTAGCTGTCGGGCAGCGACGAGCCGTCCTGTGAGTTGCACTGGAAGTTCTTGAACGTGTAGCCGTCGTAGCGGTACAGTCCGGCGGGGGTGCCGAACCACACGTAGCCTCGTGAGTCCTTCATGATGCAGTTTATCTGGCTCGACGTCAGTCCGTCGCGTGCGTCCAGTGTCTTGAACAGGTAGACTGCCGCCACTGCCATTGGCACGGCGAGCAGTATAGCCAATAATAGTCTTCTTGTTGTCTTCATTAGACAGGTTCTCTATTTATATATAATAAAGGTGTATTCTTCTCTTGTTGTTCAGATCATGCACAGGTGGTGGTCGACGATGCCCAGCAGGTGGCGGTCGTCGTCGGTCACGAGCACGGCGTGGATGTTGTACTTCGTCATCATGTCCTGGATGGTGGCGATGCTGGCTTCCGGTCTGACGGTCTTGGGTTCGCGGGTCATGATGTCGCCGACGGTGCGGTCGAAGAACTCCTTCTGCGACTTCTCCATGGCGCGGCGTATGTCACCGTCGGTGATGAGCCCTTCCACGCGGTCGCCGTTCATGGCGACACCCAGTCCCAGCTTTCCCTGGCTCATGGTGATGACGGCCTCTCCCAGCTTCGTGTCGGCGTGGAACAGCGGCAGGTTGTCCTTGCGCATGACGTCCTGCACGGTGGTCAGCAGCCGTCTGCCCAGCTCTCCGCCCGGGTGGAAGTGGGCGAAGTCCTGCGGCTGGAAGTTGCGCTTCTTGATGAGTGCTACCGCCAGTGCGTCGCCCATGACCAGCTGTGCCGTAGCGCTGCTGGTGGGGGCCAGATTCAGGGGGTCTGCCTCGCGGCTGACGCTGACGTTCAGGTGGCAGTCGGCATATCGTGCCAGCAGCGATGCGGGGTTGCCGCTCATGCCGATGATGGGTATGTGCATGCGCAGCACCATGGGGATGAAGCGCAGCAGCTCGTCCGTCTGTCCGGAGTTGCTGAGTGCCAGCACGACGTCGTCGGTGGTCATCACGCCCAGGTCGCCGTGATAGACGTCCAGGGGGTTGACGAAGAACGACGGCGTCCCCGTCGACGAGAAGGTGGCGGCAATCTTGGCTCCTATGTGTCCGCTCTTGCCGACACCGGTGACGATGACCTTTCCCTTGCAGCGGTATATCAGCTCCACCGCCCGGTCGAACTGCTCGTCCAGATGGGGGATGAGTTCCAGCAGGGCTGCTGCCTCGTCCTTGATGCATTGTATGCCGTATTCTCTTGTGTTCATCTGATGAGTTCGTTGATGAGTCCCTCCAGCTTGTCCAGCTCCAGCATGTTGGCGGCGTCGGAGAGCCCGCGGTCGGGGTCGGGGTGTACCTCGAAGAACCATCCTGTGGCGCCGAAGGCTTTGGCTGCCAGTGCCATCTGCGGCACGAAGCGGCGGTCACCGCCCGTCTTGCCGTCACTGCCGCCCGGCCGCTGCACACTGTGGGTGCAGTCCATGATGACGGTGGGCACGATGTCCAGCATGTCGGGGATGTTGCGGAAGTCCACGACGAGGTTGTTGTAGCCCATCATGTTGCCGCGCTCCGTGAGCCACACCTCGCCGGCGCCGGCCTCCAGGGCTTTCTCCACGGGGTAGCGCATGTCGCGTCCGGAGAGGAACTGTGCCTTCTTGATGTTCACCGTCCGGCCCGTGCGTGCGGCAGCCACCAGCAGGTCGGTCTGCCGGCACAGGAAGGCCGGTATCTGCAGCACGTCGCACACCTCTCCGGCGGGCTGGGCCTGCCATGCCTCGTGTATATCAGTAAGTATGCGCAGTCCGTATTTCTCCTTCACGTCGCCGAGCATCTGGAGTCCGCGCTCCAGCCCCGGACCGCGGAAGGAGTGGATGCTTGTGCGGTTGGCCTTGTCGAAGGAGGCCTTGAAGATGATGTCCGTCCCTAGCCGGCGGTTGATGTCCACCAGCTGACGGGCCACGGTGTCCAGCAGTGATGCCGACTCAATGACGCAGGGACCTGCTATCAGCGTACAATGGTTCATACGGGTAGTTCTTTCGTTATCAATATGCAAAAATAGTCATTTCCCTTCAAATGAGCAAAGATAAATCAAAAATTTACATTTATTTGAAAAAAGTTTGCGAAAAATTTGGTAGTTACAAAAGTTTTTCCTTACCTTTGCACTCGATTTAAGAAACGTCTGTTTCCGCACACAGCGGTTCGGGCAAAGTTTAACTTAAAAAAGAAAGAGAAAATGAAAAAGATTGTTTTGACGCTTGTTGCTGCCTTCGCAGCTATTAGCATGGACGCACAGGTTTACGTTGGCGGTTCCATCGGTTTCACCAGCGTGAAGAATGGTGACTCACAGACTGAGTTCAAGTTCGTTCCTGAAATTGGTTACAACTTCAACGACCAGTGGGCTGCCGGTATCAAGGTTGGCTACCAGGACGGTTATGCTGACATGGACTATGATTTCCAGCAGTACAAGGGTACAAAGATTCTCACCATCAACCCCTATGCTCGTTACACCTTCCTGAAGAGCAACATGGTGAGCCTGTTCATCGACGGTGGTCTGGAGTACTCTAAGATTGACGGTAACGACGATGCAGAACTGGGCATCGGTCTGACTCCCGGTCTGGCTCTGAACCTTAGCGACAAGCTGAGCTTCGTTACTCACGTTGGTTTCATTGGCTACAAGAGCTATGGCGACGTTAACAAGTTCGGTCTCGACCTGGACGGCAACAACCTGACCTTCGGTCTGTACTACAACTTCTAATCTGTAGTACTCAGTAACTGAGAATATTCAGCGGCCTGACTGCCTCATGGGTGGTCAGGCCGCTTCATTTTTTCTGACAACAACCCCCTTCATATTTCGAAAAATTGGCGCCGGACTTTCTCTCGCGGCAAATTCTTCGAAAATGAAGGGGGTTGCGTATCCTGTTAAAGGTCAGGCGGTTAAGCCGATTTTGCCGATTTTGGCTCCGTCGGCAAAAGTGCAATCCCGTATCTTGCGGGTCGCAAGATACGGGATTGCACCCTTGAAGGTGCCGAGTTGAAGGGTGCAACTCAGCACTCTGGGTGAATGTGGAGTGCATGTATCCTGCAAAAACAGCGCATAAACGCATCTTTATGCAGCCCGGCGCCCCTCCTTCCGCCGCCGTCCACCCCCCGGACCCCCCGTTTCCGACTCCAGAATGGTCGGCGCCGGAGTACCTGTTTTCTTGCCATTTTTCTTGACAAAACACTCGCTTCGTATAACAACGTCGGAAAAAGGTGGACGTTGGCTGTCCGAGGTTACTTCAGCTCACCCAGGTTCTTGATGGTGATGTCGCGCTGCGGGAACGGTATCTCGATGCCGGCGTTGTTCAGCGTCTGGTAGATGCACTTCAGCACGTCGCTCATGACAACGGCCTTTTTCACTGCCTCCGACCAGACGAGCACCTTGAAGTCCACGCTGGAGTCGCCCATGCCGGTCATGACGGACTTGACGGGCTTCTCGGGGTCGACGTACTCCAGCCGCAGAGCGTTGACGGCCTCGTCGACCAGCGTCATGGCGCGGGCGGCATCGGTGCCGTAGGCTACTCCGTAGGGTACGCCGATGCACACGTAGCCGTGGTTCTTCGTCAGGTTCTTGTAGTTCTTGGCAAAGAGCTGGGCGTTCTGGAACGTGATGACCTCGCCGGCCTGCGACTCGATGGAGGTGGAGGTGTAGCTGATGCTGGTGACACGGCCCATGGTGCCGTCAACGTCTATCCAGTCGTCCACCTTGATGCGTCCCGCCATGAGTGAGGCTCCGTAGTAGATGTTCTCGATGATGTCCTTCGAGGCGAAGCCGATACCGGTGGAGAGTCCTCCGGAAATGGCCAGCAGCCAGGCGATGCTGATGTTCAGCACCGAGAGCGACAGCAGGAGCCAGATGCCCCAGACGAGCAGTTGCAGCACGTTCTTGACCATGACCATGCGGCTGTCGGCAGTGGACGGGTCCTGACGCTCGTAGTGCAGCCGCATGAGGTCCAGCAGGGTGTTTACCACATAGCGTGCGATGAACCACATGTTGACGACCATCGTCAGCTTGATGATGCTGAGCTGGAAGTTCTTGAGGTCAATGAACTTCCTGTTGAACAGCCGCCAGCAGAGGTCGCTGAGGTTGAAGACGTCGGCGGCCCAGTAGATGCTCACCATGACGGAGAGTACACCCATGATGGGCAGCAGCACGCGCTGCAGCAGCTGATAGAACCAGGACTTTGTGACGGGCTTCCGGTTGTAGCCGCGGCGTTCGCCGTAGCGGCGCACATAGAGAGCCACGCACTCAATGGTGAGAATGCAGGTCAGCTGCATAATCCACCAGATGAGTATCTGGACGGCCAGGAGCGTGTAGCCCAGGCTGGAGCATACTACGGACACGACGAAGACGGCCAGCGAGATGTAGGTGTAGAAGATGTCGGAACTGGGGATGTTCTTGTTGTGCCGGCGGATGACCAACCACTGCCACAGTGAACATGCCAGCAGGATGGGCGGGAAGATGAGGTTCACCAGCTCGTTGGGTATCAGGATGATACGGAAGGCGATGACAAGGAATCCTACCACGACGAGGGGGGCATAGATGCGGAACGCGGAGCCTATCTGCTGTCCGCTGACGCGCAGCAGCAGCGAGACGAGGATGGCGCCCAGCAGCCAGGCGTATTCCACGAGCAGTCCGGCAGCCATGATGATGAAGTTGTGGGTGGTGGCGGACCTCACCAGGGCCAGGATGATGGCGAAGGTGATGGTAGTGGTTGCCGTGATGATGCAGGTCCGCTTACGCAGGAACTCCTCCGTGTGGAACCGCTTGGGCAGCAGCACGCGAATCACCAGCATGTTCAGTAGCGTAGCCACAACGGCGTAGACGGCAATCATGATGAAAAGCCCGAAAATCCAGATGCTGTCCCACTGGGAGTTGGGGGTGGGTTTGTACTTCTCCTGCACCGTTTCAGACGTCTGGCGCAGGTAGCTCCTCGGATGCCTCAACAGCGTCAAGTAGTCCTCGCCGCCGTTGACGAAGATGCTGGTCTGTATGTCGTTGTACCGCTTGTTGGCATAGTCGTTCAGGTACTTCAGCCGCTTCTCCGTCATGTCGTAGTAGCGTATGTAGTCCGAAATCTGCTCACGGTTCTGCTGCAGCGTGTTACGGATGTTCGTGGCGAGTGTCAGACACACGTTGCGGTCCACGCTGGCCCTCTCGCTGAGCATTTTCTGCGGCATCGCCTTGAGCGACGTCACCAGGCTGTCGTACTTGGCAATGTCGCCGTCGACCTCTGCCAGGAACTCGCGGAAGGGCAGCTGCGAGGTGCGGAACTGCTGGTACAGCTCCGTCGCCTCATGACAGGCGTAGGTAAGGTCGAACACATAGTCCTGCTTCTGGGAGTAGAGCATCAGCGCGTTCTGCTGGCTGCGCTTCATCGTCTCCATGAGCTTGTTGAAGATGGCCTTCTGCTCCTCCTTCCGTTCGCCGGCCTGACTGGTCAGTTCGCGGTGGTACTCCGTCAGTTCGCCACGTAGAATCTGAAGCGTCTGCTCCAGATTCTTCTCCTTCAGCACGGCCCCGGCGTCAAGGACAAAAGCCGCCAAGACCATCATCAATAGTAGTAGTCTTTTCATATCTGGGGGACAAAGGTACGAAGAAGTGAGAAAAATAACAATGTTTTTTCTGCTTTCTTACGCTTCTTTCGTTTTTTTTCTCTATTTTTGCGCCATGAAACTCATAGCAGACAGCGGAAGCACCAAGACAGACTGGGCACTCGTGGACGATGCCGGTCAGACAACCTACATTCATACCGAGGGCATCAGCCCCATCCATCAGGACGAGACAACCATCAGCAACATCCTGCGCAGTGAGCTGCTCTCGCCCGTCAGTACCCATATATCACCCCTGAATACGCGGCTGACCGTCTACTTCTACGGCAGCGGTGTCACGGCAGAGCACGAAAGCGCTATGGAGCGTCTGCTTCGCAACATGCTTGGTGCGACGTCGGTGTCGGTACATAGTGACCTGCTGGGGGCTGCCCGCGGACTGTGCGGCAGGAATGAGGGCATCGCCTGTATTCTGGGGACCGGCTCCAACTCATGCTACTACGACGGAACGGACATCCGGCAGCATACCCCGGCACTGGGCTATGTACTGGGCGATGAGGGGAGCGGTGCCGTGCTGGGGCGGCTGTTCCTGAACGCGCTGTACAAGGGCGTGCTTTCGGAGTCCATGCGTACGGACTTTGAGCAGCAGACGGGCCTGAACCTGCCCGCCATTATCCATAAGGTGTACCGTCAGCCGCTGGCCAACCGTTTCCTTGCCTCACTGTCGTCGTTCATCCACGACCATCTGGACTGCAAACCGCTGGAGGCACTTGTCATCGACAACTTCCGCGTGTTCCTGCAGCGCAACGTCGTTCCTTACTGGCGCAAGGACCTGCCCGTGTCGGCAGTGGGAAGCGTTGCCTTCCACTACCGCGAACAGCTGGAGCAGGCGGCGCGTGACGAGGGCTTCATGGTGGGAACCATCCTGCAGAGTCCGCTGGAGGGTCTGCTGAAGTATCATCAGGAGTAAGTCACACCTTCATCAGGTCGGCCATAATCATGTCGCTGACGAAGAGTCCCTGGCGGGTGAGCACGAGGTGCTCGTCCGCCATTTTCAGTAGATTCGTGTCTATGTAGCGGCGCGCATTCTGCAGCAGGTAGCTTCGCAGCGGAGCCGGCAGGGTGTCGAGGGCTATCCCCTCGCAGGTGCGAAGCGCAGTGAGCACGGTGTCGTTGTAGTGCGTCTCCTCGTCCAGCAGTTCCCGTTCACAGGGCCGTCCGCCATGCTCCAGGGCTTCCGTGTAACGGCGGACGTCGCTGACGTTCCAGCTGCGGCAAGCCGCCTTGTCGCCGGCCGGCAACCGTGGGGAGTAGCTGTGGGCGGCAGCACCGATGCCGATGTACGGCACGTCGTGCCAGTAGCTGGAATTGTGGCGTGAACGATAGCCGGGCCGTGCGAAGTTGGACAATTCATAGTGCTCATAGCCTGCGGCGGCCAGTTGGTCGATGAGTGTGTAGTACATGGTGCGCTCCAGCTCCTCGTCCGTTTCCCGGAAGCGTCCCTCCTGCCATTGGCGGTAGAGTGGGGTGCCTTCCTCGTACATCAGCGCGTAGGCCGACAAGTGCTCCGGCCTGAGGGCGAGGGCCGCCCTGATGTCACGCTGCCAGTCGTCCAGCGTCTCTCCTGGGAATCCGTACATCAGGTCTATGCTGACGTTGCCGATACCTGCGGTTCGCAGCCGTTCCATTGCTGTGCCGACCTGTCCGGCGGTATGGCGTCGGTGCAGGAAGTTTAATCGCTCGTCCGAGAAGGTCTGCGCTCCCATGCTGACACGATTGACCCCTAATTCGGACAGCAGCGTGGACAGTTCCGGCGTCACGTCGTCGGGATTGCACTCTATGGTGGTCTCGCACGAGGGAACGGGACGATACACCTTATTTATAAAAAAGAAGAGGCGCCGTAGCAGTTCCGGTTCCAGAACCGATGGGGTACCGCCGCCGAGATAGACGGTCGAGACAGGCTCGCCGACGGACGAAAGGGGACGAAGCTCCATCTCGTGGCACAATGCATTGACGTAGCGACTGTGCCACTCATGAAGTGTGGTAGAGTAGAAACCGCAATAGACGCAGCGGCTCTTGCAGAAGGGGATGTGAATGTACAAACCAGCCATTTCGAGAGGCAAAGATACAAAGTTTTCGGCAAACAAGGTGGAGAAGTACTAATAAAGTTTAATATTTGGCAGCTATCCTTGGCATTCTGCGCAGAAATGCCTAATTTTAGCGTCGCTTTGAATCAACAAACCTAAAACAATACTATTATGAAAGTCTATCAGACAAACGAAATTAAGAACATTGCGCTGCTTGGCAGTGCGGGTAGCGGCAAGACTACTCTTGCCGAAGCAATGGTTTACGAGGCCGGCATCATCAAGCGCCGCGGCAGCGTGGAGGGTAAGAACACCATGAGCGACTATTTCCCTGTAGAACAGGAATACGGCTACTCGGTGTTCTCTACTGTTTTTCATGTAGAGTGGAACA
>CAMHIM010000002.1 GCA_946185225.1 uncultured Prevotellaceae bacterium | reverse complement strand
CCGTAGTAACGCTTGGCGGCATAGTGTATCCAGGCGTTGAAGTCGCCCAGCATGCAGACGTTGATGGCCTGGAAGAAGTTGAAGAAGTCTTTCTGGAAGTTCCAGTCGCGGGTAGTGTTCTCTGCCTCGTCCCAGTTGATGAGGTACTCCGTCATCCACAGCTCCTTGCCCTTGGAGGCCAGATTCTTGTAGGCCGACTGCAGACCACCGTACTGATGACCGCCATAGATGTCGAAGCAGTCGAGAACGTCTGCCTGGTTCAACGCATTGGCATAGCTGTCGCTGATACCCAGCGTCTCAGGAGCCATCACCTTGCAGGAGATGCTCTTGCCGTAGGTCTTGACGAACTCGGCAATCTCGCTGGCCGACCACAGGCAGCCGGCGTACTTGGCCGTCCAGTCGGGCTCGTTCTGGATGGAGATGGCATCGAGTTCGACGCCGTTCGTGCGCAGGTACTGCACGTAGTCCTCCAAGTACTGGGCATAGTCGGGCCAGTTTTCCTCCTTCAGGTAGCCCTTTGTGCCATCGGGGTCCATGGCGTTGATGGTGCCGTTGGTCTTCCACTCGGAGGGCTGTCCCCAGGGCGAGGCGAAGACTATCAGTCCCAGCTGCTTGGCCTTCTTGGCGGTGGCCAGCGACTGCGACCAGCTGTTCTTACCGATAGGGATGTAGAGACGCATGATGTTACAGCCTATCTTGCCGGCGCCGGTCTTCCATACCTTCTCTATCTCCGCATCGGTCATGTGGTTATAGGTGAACTGCGGGGAGCAGACGAAAGCACCGAAACCGGTAATCTTCTGATGCTTCTTCTGGACGTCTATGGTCAGGGAGGTCTGAGCGTTTGCCGTCAGGGCCAGAAAGGCAAAGGCCGCCGCAAAAAGAGTTCTTTTCATATTTATAGTCTTTGTTTCCGGCGACAAAGGTACAATGAAAAAGCGACACGCACCTTTTGGTACGTGTCGCAGTATTTTCTATTTGTTTCAACTCACTCTATGGTCAGCGGATAGGTTTTACCGGCCTTTGTCTTGAGGTCGTACTCATAGACCTTGCGGAGCGGAGCGGTACGGAAGTCCTTCAGTTCCGGAGAGTGCAGGGGCTGGCGGATGTCGGCTGGTGCCAGCAACTCATTAGGACAGGCCCCCTTGGCGGGCTTCAGCCCATGACCCTTGAGACGCACGTAGGAACGCAGACGGAGCGTGCCGCCGATGGTGCTGTGTACCTTGGCCTGGCGCAGCTGTCCCTCGCCCCACATGATGTCAACGACGAAACCGCCGCGGGCACGCAGTCCCTTGACCTTGCCCTTCTGCCACTCATCAGGCAGGGCGGGCAACAGATGGACGGCGCCGTCGTGGCTCTGCAGGAGCATCTCACAGATGCCGGCCGAGACGCCGAAGTTACCGTCAATCTGGAACGGCGGGTGGGCGTCGAAGAGGTTCGGGTAGGTACGTCCTGAAGGGTACTCCCTTGTATGCTCGTCGTCAGGAAGGATGTGCAGCATGTTCCGGATAATCTGGAAGGCATGGTTGCCGTCGAGCATACGTGCCCAGAAGTTGGTCTTCCAGCCGAGACTCCATCCTGTGGCCATGTCGCCGCGCTGGTTCAGGGTGTTGCCGGCAGCGGTGAAGAGGTCAGGGTGTGAATACGGCGACACCTGATTCGAGGGATACAGCCCGTAGAGCTGGCTGATGTGGCGGTGCTCGTCCTTCGGGTCGTCGGCATCAATCATCCACTCCTGCAGCTGTCCGTAACGGCCCACCTGCATGGGGGGCAGCTTGGCGATGGCGACTTTCAGTCGCGCCCGGTAGTCGGCATCACGTCCCAGCACGGTAGCGGCCTTCAGTGCCTGCGAGAGCACATCGAAGGCTATCTGGTTGTCCATGGTCGAGCCGGCGGTGACGTTGGTCCCCTTGCCACGCGGACCGTGCTCAGGCGACACGGTGGGTACCGTCACAAGCCATCCTGCTGCCTCCTTTATCGCTCCCGTGGCAGGATACTCCTGCATGAAGTCGAGGAGGAAGTCGGCGGCTCCCTTCAGCACGGGGTAGTAGTCGGCCAGGAACTGCTTGTCGCCGGTATAGAGGTAGTGCTGCCAGAGGTGTGTCGTCAGCCATGCGCCACCGGTGGGGAACATGCCCCACGGCGTGCCGTCGACAGGTCCTGCAATGCGCCAGAGGTCGGTGTTGTGATGGGCCACCCATCCGCCGCAGCCGTACATCTCCTTCGCCGTCACAGCACCCGTCTTGCTGAGGTCACGAACCATAGAGAACAACGGCTGCTGTGTCTCGGCGAGGTTACCGATGAGGGCGGGCCAGTAGTTCATCTCTGCATTGATATTGATGGTGTACTTCGAGTCCCACGGAGCGTTCATCTTGTCGTTCCACACTCCCTGCAGGTTGGCGGGCTGTCCGCCAGGCTGCGAGGAAGAGATGAGCAGGTAACGGCCATACTGCATCATGAGCGACACCATGTCAAGGTCCGTGCCATCGAAGACAGACAGCCGCCGGTCAGTAGGCAGGGAGGCCTGTGTAGTAGTTCCGCCCAATTCAAGACTCACGCGGTCGTACTGCTCACGATACTTCCTGAGATGGCGTTCCAGCAGCGTCGGATAGCTCTGCTGACGTACGGCATCCATGCTCTGCTGGTTGCGCAGCGTGGCATTGCCACTCACGTCGTGGTAGTTGACGAAGTTGGTGGCGGCAACGACATAGAGCGTAGCCGTCGTAGCGTGGCTCACCTCCAGCTGTCCGTCGTGTGGACTGCGCAGCTGACCGTCGGTCACCACGCGGACGCGCACCTCACCCGTCAGCGAGGCGGGTATGCCCTCCTGTGCTACGTTCCTGACAGTGGCAACGAGCTCATTGTCAGCCGTCGCTACAACGTTGTGCTCCAGCCGGCTGTTCATGGCCACCCCGAAACTAAGTGCCGCATTCTTGTCGGCCGTCAGACGTATGACAAGCACGTTGTCTGCCTGTGAGGCGAAGGCGGTACGCTCGTACTTCACGCCCTGGTACTGGTAGCGGGTAGTGGCGGTCGCCGTGCCGAGGTTCAGGGCCCGCTCGTAACCTGTCACTTCGCGGTGGCCGAAGGTCAGTCGCAGACTGGTCAGCGGCAGGTAGCGCATGCCGTGGGGGCCGGGAATAAAGTTCTTGTCAATAAGTTTTGCTGCCTCGGCCTCCTTGCCCTCGAAGACGAGCCGGCGCACCTCGGACAGCTGTGCCAGCGACTGGCGGCTGTTGTTCTGATAGGGTGAGCCGCTCCAGAAGGTCTCCTCGTTGAGTTGAATCTCTGCGACGTCGGTGCCTCCGTACACCATGGCGCCCAGATGGCTGTTGCCCAGGGGCAGCGCCTCCAGCCAGTGGCGTGCGGGCTGCTCATACCACAGCCGGTGGTTCTGTGCCGTTGCCGCCATGGCGGTCAAGGCCGTCAAAGTAATAGTCAGTAATAGCTTTCTCATGATTGGTTAGAATTTACGCAAAGGTACGGAAAAAAGGATTGACATAACTAAAATTATTACTGGCAGAGGCGCACCTCGCTGATGCGGGGTGTCTGGCGGCCCTGCTCGGCGGCCAACACGACGGTGACGGTCTCGGACAGCGCAGTGGGGAGGTCGACGGTGGCAGAACCCTCACGGTCGAGGGTGACGGTGGCCAGCGGCTGGCCGTCGATGCTGACGACGAGGCGCTCACGGTCGGCAAAGCCCTTCAGGCGGAGCGTCGTAGCCCCGGTTGTCTTCATGCGGTAGGAGAACTGCCCGCGGGTGCGGCGCCAGTGGATGCCCTCGTCGGCTCCGTTCCAGGCGTCACGGCTGTCAATGAAGTGGTCGCTTTCCGACTGCTGCTCACCGCAGAACACCTTGTCGACGGTCTTGGTCTCCAGCTCCATGCGGGCCTTCTCGGCGGCAGCAAGCGCCTGCTGGCGGGCCGCCCACTCTGCCTGGCTGTAGAGGGGGAAGTAAATCTGGTAGCGGCACTCATAGAGCTGATAGAAGGGCACGAGCTGCAGTCCCTCGTACTGCGGCAGGGTGACGCCGCTGAGGCGGAAGGTAAGGGGCTTGCCGGCAACAGGGGTCAGGTGGTTCAGCACGTCCTTCGCGTCGCCGATGAGGGCGGGCATCTGCGTGGCGGGAATCTTCGGTCCGTTGGCGATGTGTCCGCCACGGCTGTCGTCGGCATACATGCCGTCCTGCCGGTCAGTGCCGGTCTTGGCGGCCAGCACGACGGGTCCGTAGAGGAACGAGTACTGCGCCTTGCCGTCGGGAGTCTGCATGGCGGTGAGCTGCATGGGTGTCTCCACGCGCACCTTGTCGCCGTCACTCCACTTGCGGTCGACAACAACATAGCCGCCGACGGTCTTGCCGTCAACGGTTTCCCCGTTGACAGTCACCTTCATCCGTTCCGTCCACCAGGGCTGGCGAATCTTCACAGCAAACTGGCGGGCCTTCTTCAGCTGTATCGTCAGCTCGGTGAAGGGCTCCTGCGGGAAACGATTCTCCTGCTTGACAGTCATACCGTCCCACGTCAGTGTGGAGGGGATGAAGAGATTGACGACGAGGTCACGGCCCTCATGGGCATATATCATCTCGCCGTAGCGGGCAGGGTTCTCCAGTCCGGTGCCCACACAGCACCACATGGAGGTCTGCGGCTGCGAGTAGACGCGATAGTGGCCGGAGCGCATGGGGGTGAAGTAGACAAAGCCGCCCTGCACGGGGTTGAGGATGGAGAGAATGTGGTTGTAGAGGGCGCGCTCGTAATAGTCCATATAGGCCTTGTCAGCAGTGGTCTGGTAGAGCATCTTCGTCAAGCGGAGCATGTTGTACGTGTTACAGCTCTCAGGACCCTGCTCAGAAGCGAGCAGGCCACTGAAGTCGTTGGTAGGGTTGAAGTGTTCACGCATGGAGTTGCCGCCGATGGAGACACTGCGTTGTCCAATGACGACGTCCCAGAAGAAGCGGGCGGCGCGGTCCCATTCAGGCAGTCCCTCGAGGTCGGCAATGCGTTTGTAGCCGATGACCTTCGGTATCTGCGTGTTGGCATGCTTGCCGGTGAGGTTGTCCTCTCCCTTGAGCAGCGGAGTGAGCATCTGCTGGTCGCTGAACTGGTGGGCCAGCCGCAGGTATTTCTTATCGCCGGTGAGCTCATAGACGTCGGCAAAGGTCTCGTTCAGACCACCGTGTTCACTGACGAGCATCTGCTGTATCTGCTCGTCGCTGAGTTGGCTCACCTCCTGAATCATCCAGTCGGTGAGACGGATGAGCATCTCCCTGGCCTGCTTGCGACCACCCATGAGGTAGGCGTCGCGCAGTCCGGCGTAGATTTTATGGATGTTATACAGGGGCACCCAGCGGTCGTTCAGTCCGAAGGAGTTGGCGCGGATGTTGCCCTGGGCCAGCTCACCCCATATCTTTCCAGGATTGGGAATGCCGCCGAGGTAGCCGTTGCCGGCAGCATCCTGGCACCGCTTCAGCTCACTGAGGAAGTAGTCCATACGGGACGCTATCTCACGGTTGCCGGTGGCAGCATACATATAGCTCAGGGCCGACAGATAGTGACCGCCAATGTGACCGTCCAGACCGGTGTTCTCCCAGTTGGTATAGTTCTCGGCCTTGGGTGTCAGCCCAGCTCCCTTGAGGTAGGGTGCCAGCAGACGGTCAGCATCAAGGGAGAGCAGGTAGCAGATGTCACTCTGCTGGTTCTTGAGGAACTGGCTGTCGCCCAGGCGGACGGCACTGACGGGGAAGGTCTCGACACGGGTGGGCAGCTGGGCGGAGGCGGTAAGAGCCGCGAAGGCTGCCATCAGGAATAGTTTTCTCATCACGTTAGGTATTTGATTGGTTTATGCCGCAAATGTACGAATAATCTGGCAGAAGATGGTGCATGCTCCGATTTTTTTTCCCAGAAAATGCGCCGCTGCGAAAAATTTCCCCCGGAGGGAAACGTTTTCCCCCCCGGAGGAAAAATCTTACTGTGGCACCTTACTTCTTGAACAGGTGGGGGATGAACTCATGGAGTCCGCGACGCCAGGTAAGGAACTCGTGTCCGGTGCCCTCGGAGACGGAGGCATCGACCTTAATGCCCAGTTGGCGGAGGCTGTCGACGAGAGGCTGGCCCTTAACAAAGTCGTCACTGCCCCAGTTCATGTAGAAGTAGTGAATCTTCTTGTTGAACGCGTCGGCATCAGCAAAGACGCCGTTGTAGGCCGTCTTGGCGTCGAGGCCGAAGATGGCTCCGCTGAAGGTTCCCATCCAGGCAAACTTGTCCAGGTTCTGCAGAACGACGTCGAAGGTCTGGTGACCACCCCATGAGAGACCGGCCATAGCACGGTTTTCACGGTCAGCCTTGGTGCGGAAGGTGGCATCGATGTAGGGGATGAGGTCGTTGAGCAGGACGGGATAGAACGAAGCACCGTACTCGCTGCGTCCAGCACGGTTGTCGCCGCCGCCGAAGGGCTGCTTGATGTCACCGCTCTCCATCACCACAATCATAGGAACAGCCTCGCCCTTGGCAATAGCGTTGTCCATGATGTGCTGCATCTTACCCTGCAGCATCCAGCTGGTCTCGCCCTCGCCCATGCCATGCTGCAGGTAGAGCACGGGATAGCGCTTCTTGCCCTTTTCGTACTCAGCGGGCGTATAAACAAGAGCGTGTCTCCATTCGCCGAACTTGGAATGGGGGCTGTGGTAGTAGATGCTACGTACCTGTCCATGGGCGATGCCCTGCTGCGGACGGTAGTAGTCGCCTTCAGGACCCTCGGGAACCTCAAGGCCGCCACACTCGCGGTTGCAGCCAAAGTAGGTTTCGGAGGCGGGGTCGATGAAGTTCACGCCGTCGATATTCATGAAGTAGTAGTGGAAACCCACGGGCAGCGGGTCGGTGACGGCCATGAAGCCGCCCTTGCCGTCAGGCTCCATCGTGTACTTCTTGCCACAGATGTCCACGACGACCTTCTTTGCCTGAGGCGCATTGATGCGGAAGTAGGCGCGGCGCTGGCTGTCAATCTTCGGGAACTGATTGCCGGGAATGGCGTTCTCGACGGTCTGAGCATCGGCTGGCACCTCTATCTTCTTGACGGCAACAGGCAGGTTCTTGGGACGCTTGGGCTCGAAGCCAAGGTGGCGGGCAACGGCCTCGCCGTAGCGGCAGCCCAACTCACGGTAGCCGGCGGCGTCGAAGTGCAGCCGGTCAGGACCGTTGGTACAGTCGTCGGAGGAGATGACCTGTGAGGTATGGAGGGTACGCGGCAGTTCGTCAATCTGCTTCTTACAGCCGAAGCAGACACCCTTGCCACCGGCCTGGACGATGTTGCCGGCATAGAGGTTCACCTCCTCGGGCTTCAGCTGAAGGTCGGCGCAGAGGTGGTCGTAGACCTGCTTCACCATGCCAGCCCACTTCGGGTCGCCGGAGTTTGTCTCACCCTGGTGCATAAGGATGCCTTTGATGACACCATCTTTCTGTGCTTTCTTGGCCAGCGTGACCAGTCGCTCATAGGGGTCGTTGTTATAAGCGGCCAGCATGTTCTTCATCCAGCCCGGAGCACGTTTGACATAACTCGGGATGCTGTCGGGCAGGAAACCCCTGATGTCAATGCCGCCGATGGCAACGTGGATGACGCCTATCTTGATGTTGTCGGGCAGCGACGACACCAACGTACGGCCGAACCAGTCGGCAGGGGTCAGACCGGTTTCGGGACGGCACAGGGGAGCGGAAGCCTCGCACCACTCACCCATCTTGCGTCCCTTCTCAGGGAAGTCGACGGCGGGCATCAGCAGAAAGCGTGGACCAGGGCTGGCCAGGTCGGCAGCCTCGGGACGAGCGGCACCCTCCATATTGGACTGACCGAAACAGAGAAAGATGTAGAAGTTCGGATCTACGGCAGCCTGAGCCCCGTTCGTACAGAAGAGGGCAACGACTGCTACAGCAAAGGTTCTCAGATACTTGGTAATCATAATGGTGGTATGTTTTTAGTTGATAATCATTTTCTTTCCGTTACGGAGATACAGACCCTTGGCCTGAGGACGGCTGACACGACGGCCCTGGAGGTCGTAGACCACGCCCTGTCGGTAAGACCGTTCGGAGAGTTTCGGGGCACGAACAGCCGTCATGGGCGAGTAGTCGCTGTTGTTGGTCAGGTACATGTCCTCCACATACAGGGGGCCGTTACCGTTGGTCCAGAAGCTGACGATGTGGACGTTCTCCGTATCCAGCACGGCACCATTCTTGGTCTTGGCCGACTGCAGGTCGATGACCAGCTGCTTGTTGCTGCCGAAGTCAAGCGACTGGAAGCCGTCGCTCCAGATGCTGTTGGACGTGAAGATGTTCACGTGGGCAGCCGCGTTCTGCACCTGCTTCAGCTTGACTACCAAATAACGGTAGTCAGACATATCAATACCGTTACTATACTGCCACCCCATCTGTCCCCACTGGGAAGGGTAGAACCTGCGATTGAGTTCAGAGTAGGAACCCTCGCCATAGAAGTTCGTCGTGATGTACCTGGCGGCAAAGGGGAAGTACGTGGAACGCACCGTACAGGTCTGCTGTAGCTTGTTACCCAGCGGGTCGGTGTAGGTGACGGTCAGCTGGGCGGAGCCCTCTTTCAGGGCATTGATCCACCCCTTCTCCAGCGTCATGGCATCCGTCTGCTCCAGCGCCAGAGTGACGAGATTGGTCACGTCACGCTCATGACCGTCCTGGAAAGTGGCGATGACCTTGACGGAACCGCTGCTGCCTATCATCAGCTCCTTGGAAAGGTCGTTGATGGACAGCGACACGGCTGTCTGCGACTCTGGGGTCTGCTTCTCGTCGTCGGCATGGGGGTAGTCCACATTATAATAAGCGGCATACCAGTCCATGCAGGTCTTGCCGCAAGCCTCTTCCAGCCCGCCGAAGGCGGCCGTCACGTTGTCATTGTAGACCAGTTCGTCAAGGTCCAGTAGACAGGCTGTGCTGGAGAGGGTCATCGAGATGTTCTGATAGTGGTCGACCATCGCCTTGTAGCAGACGCCCCACTTCGAGGTAGAGCCCGTCGACCACGTGCCGTAGTTCGACTCTACATACTGGCCGTGCTCGTTAGTATGCCCCGTACCGGGCTTCTTCGGGCTCCAGTCAAACTCGGTGATGATGATTGGGTTGGTGTCGACCACGGGCACCTGGTTGTGGAACTGGTTGATGACCTTCTGCTTACTCGTCTCGATGTTGCCGTCTGCATCCACCGACTCGTCACTGCATCCGTACCAGCCCGTATAGTCGTGGACGGCATAGCCGAAGTTGTTGTCCTGGATAGGATAGGTGGCGTAGCTCACGTAGTTCGCCTGCCAGCCGGTGCCGGGAATCCACAGGATGCCGGTGAATCCCTTCTCGCGGATGATGTCGACGACGGGCTGGAAGTAGTCATGCAGGGCCTTGGGGTCGTCCTGGCCCTCGGCATTCTTGACAACCACCGGCTCATTGGCCAGCTCAAGACTGACCTGCCCGGCCCACTTCTTGATGTCCAGACGACTGGCGACGGTACGCCACACCGTTTTCAGGTAGTCCTGATAGTAGTCGCCCACCTGCAGGTTGTGAGGACAGACGCCCGGCGGACGGACGACGACGTACATGCCGTGGTCCATGGCCTTCTGCATCAGGGGAACATAGAGCGAATTGAGATAGGTACGGAGACGCGACAGGCTGAACCGTGAGATGTTGGCCTCGCCAGCCTTCCCCTCGACGTCAGGATCGCCCGTCACATTGGGGTCGTTGGTCCAGGCGGGGTCCAGGTGCAGCCGGAACACCGTACACTTGGCCTTCTCCATGGCGGTGAAGAGCGTCTCAAAGTAGTCCAGGCAGTTCTGGCGGCCCTCGTCGGTATAGCCGCCCTCCCAGTAATGGTTGTTAAAGTAATTATTAGGTGTATCCATGACACCGTGCAGAACGACGTGATTGCCGTGCTTGTCCACCAGCCAGCGGCCCTCCACATGCAGCGAAGGGAGGGGCTTTACACCTTGTGCCCAGGCACCCGTAAGGATACCCATAAGGGCCAGGGTTGTGGTCAGAAACAGTCTTCTCATTGTATTCTCTGATAGTTAAATGCGTTCACGTCAATAGAACCGCCACGCTGCTTCGTGGCATAGTTGAAGATGCCGAACTTGGTACCCATGAAGAAACGGCGGTAGTCGAACACCATGCGGTAGTCGTGCGTACCTATCTGCTTCCACTGCTTCCCGTCCAGACTGTAGTAGAAGTTAGCGACATCATGCTTGCCGGGCCGGAAGTCACCGTCCAGCCGCAGCCACACCTTCGTCTGCTTCAACTCGACACGCTCGACAACCTTCTCGCTGACATTGGTAACGGCCTTCTCACGGTCGGTAAGACTGACCTTCTGTTCCGTCATCTCCAGCGTAAGCTTCTTGCCGCGCTTCTTGATAGTCAGCACGCCAGAGTCACCGTTGAAGGCTGCCAGTCCGGCACAGTCGCCGTCCTTCATCTTCGTGAGGTCCAACTCTACGGTACCGCTGCACTGCGGTCCCTCCATGCGCTGCGTCAGCGTATTGGGAGCCAGGTAGAGGTTAGGCACCACACGACTGGTCTTCAACCGCAGATAGCCGGGACGCTCTGTGAGGCTCCACGCCTCATCGACGGGATTATGGTTCCACTGCCAGTGAAGCCCCAGCTTGCCGGCCGAGAAGTCATCGCTGCAAACGATGGACGTCGCGGGCTGTCCGCTCTTCAGGGGGCGGATAGTGGCGGGCACCTTGCCCTGCTCGTCACCTATCATCGGCCAGCCGTCAATCCAGCGGACAGGCGACACCGTCAGCACACGGCCCACACCGCCACGATCCTGGAAGATGATGCCATACCAGTCGCCATCCTCAGTATCGACAATAGTGCCTTGTGCCAGATAGGAGAAGCCACCGAAGTCGGACTCCAGGATGGTGGCTTTCTCATAGGGTCCCTGGATGTTGTCGGCACGGTAGCACACCTCCCGACGGTGATGGCCAGGACCATATACATGACTAATCATCAGCAGGTAGTACTTGCCGTTATGCTTTATCATACGGCTGCCCTCCAAGAGTCCGCGCTCATCGGACTCACGCTCGAAGGTCTTCCGGTGGGTTCCCTCGATGACGTCGCTCAAGTCGGGCTTCAGCTCCATCATCTCGCCTGTGCCGAAGAACACATAGACACGGTCATCGTCATCGAAGAACAGCGAACAGTCGTGGAAGTGACGCATACGGGACACCAGCGTCCACGGTCCTTCCGCCTTCTCGGCTGAATAGATATAGGTCTGCCCCATAGGGCCGCTCTCGTTGGGAGCCAACAGGGCATAGAACTTTCCTTTATGGTACTTCAGCGACGTGGCCCACTGGCCGCGGCCGTAGACCGTGCCGATACCCTCTCCCTTCTGCTGGTCAAGGGGCAGAGAGAAAGCCATGTCATACTTCGGCGAATCAGTCAGCTTGTCAAAGATATAGCCGACGGTCTGCCAGTTCTTCAGGTCCTTCGACGCCATGACAGGAGCACCGGGCATGAGATGCATCGTGGTACTTACCAGATAGTAGGTGTCACCCACGCGGATGACATCCGGATCGGGGACGTCGGCCCACAGCATGGGGTTCTCCACGGGAGACTCCACGACGAGCACGAAACCGCCGCGCGGTTTCAGCTCCAGACTGCTGGGAGCAGGTACCTGCATGACAGCCCACGGCTTGCCCGTACCATCGGAATAAAGCGTGGCGGGCTTTCCTGTCAGGAAGGGCAGCGACAAGGATACCGTCTTCGGCTGGTCAGTGCCGTTGATGCCGGCGACATACCACGTACTACCACTGCGGCGGGCCAGCACACAGCTCTCGCCGGGATAGCCGCTGACGTAGCGCGTCTCATCCCATACGTTAGGCAGACGGGAGAGGAAGTCCTGCACGGACTGTGGCTGTGACAGGAAACTCTCCGGACGGTCAGCCAGGTGTTGCAAGCCGCTCTCGAAGAGCACCGTCAGGGCCAGCTCATGACCATGAGTGGTGATGTGCGGATGCTGGGAGTCAGAGAAAGCACAGGGGGTATAGTCCATCGGACCGATGACATTACGGGTGAAGGGCAGTGTGGCATTGTGGCTGGCTGCCTGCTTCGTGAAGGTCGGCACATTGTTATACCACTCGGCACCATAGACGCCCTCGGTGGACAACAGGTTCGGCCACGTGCGCTGCCAGCCGCGGGGAATGGTGGCACCATGAAAGTTGACAAGCAGGTGATGGCGGGCGGCGCTCTCCAGCAGGTCCTGACAGTAGTCCATGTTCAGCTGCGTGTCGCCGGAGAAGAAGTCTATCTTCACACCGGCTACGCCGAGACGCTCACACCAGGCAAACTCACGCTCACGGTCGGCGGCCTTGTTCAGGCGGTACTTCGGGCCAGGAGCACCGTTCACCCATCCCACGCTTGAGTTATACCAGATAAGGGGACGCACATTCCTGGACTTGGCATAAGCTACGGCATCCTCAATGGTCTTGCCGTCGCGCATTTCGTCCCACTCGGCATCAATGAGCACGTAAGGCAAGTGAAGCGTAGCAGCCATGTCAACATACTTCCTGATGATGTTATAGTCATTGGAACCGTGGTTGTAGGCCCAGTATACCCAAGATACCACACCGGGCTTAATCCAACTGACATCGCTGATACGGCTGGGTTCGCTGACATCGGTGACAAGGGTTGACTCGACGACATCGGCCAGTGTGCCGATTATCGCCACGCGCCACGGCGTATGGGCCATGGACGTTGCGGACATGCGCTGGTCAGGGGTGACCTGATAGAGGTCTCCCTTACTGTACAGACAAGATGCACTCTGTCCACGCTCGATGTTGGCCTCCGTCAGCAGTACAAAGGTTCCATCGCGAGGTTCCAGCAAGGCGGGATAGGCCCAGCGGCCATCGCTCGATGTGGTGGTCTGCGGGAAGAAACCCTCGTAGGAGTCCGTCCACTTCATAAGCCAGCGGCGTGTCCCCTCGGCAATGCGATAGGAGGTCTGCTCGGCCTTGTCCTTTGGCGTCTGCTCGTAGCGGAAGGCCACACCATCGTTATAGAGCCTCAGCACCATCGTGGTGCCTTCGCTCAACGACAGACGATACTCGTTGGCCTCGTTGGTACAGTGCAGCCGTTTGCCGGACAGCATCTGGTAGTCACAATGAAGGGGCTGGCCCTTTCCGGCCGTCCAGCCGGCAGTGCCGCCATAGCCCAGCACAGGAACTGACAGGACAGGCTGCTGCTGATAGTTGACAACCAGTCCCGACCCTTCGGACGTGACAGTGAGCTTACCATTGGGCGAGATAAGAGCATCGGCCCAGGTCATGCCACTGACAAGTGTCAGCAACAACACCACAAAAGATTTCTTCTTCATCAGTCTCTATTTTCTTTTTAGTTTTCCTTGCATTACATATATACCATGCGGCAGACGGTCCCAGTCGCCCTCGTCTCCTACACGGATTCCCAGAAGCGAATAGACACAGGACTGTCTGAACTCTCTGGTGCACAGCGGACGGACTCCCGTTGCCTCCTGCAGGAGGGAGCGGTGGCGCAGTGCCGACCGTACACCATAGTAGGCGGGTTTCTTGTCCATGCCGGCGGTGAAGAGCAGCGGATTCTCAGCACTGCGCCAGCTGTCGTTGTCCTTGATGCCCCAGACAATCATCGTCGGGCAGTTATCGTTATTCAGCATCACGTCGGTGACAACACGGAAGGCACGTGCCTGTTCCTCCAGACCTGCTGTCGTGGTAGTAGTAGTGGCGATATCCAGCTCGGTAATGATACACTCAAGCCCCTCCTCTGCAAAGCGGCGGAACGTCTGGTCCAGCTTCACGGAATCAACAGCGCCCTCCTTGAAGTGGCACTGCAGCCCGACACCGTCCAAGGGAATGTTCTGCTGCTTCAGGTGCTTGACGAGGTTCAGGTAGGCCACAGACTTGGCCTTTCCCTGCAGCTCTACGTCATAGTCGTTCACGAAGAGTTTGATGGCAGGATCGGCGCGGTGGGCATAGACCAGGGCAGAGTCAATGTAGTCGTCGCCGATGGCACGCTGCCACACGGTGGGACGCAGGGTGTAGCCGTCAGGATTGGTACGGACCACCGACTGGTCTTCGTCCAGACATTCGTTGACGACATCCCACTCCGCCACCTTACCCTTGAAATGCTGGAGGACGGTCTCGATGTGGGTCTTCATGATGCTCAGTGCCTCGGCACGGCTCCAGTTCTTGTCGTTCTTCTTGCCGTCGCTGCTCACCCATGCGGGCTGCTGCATATGCCATACGAGACAGTGGCCGCGGACCTTCATATTGTTCTGCTGGGCAAAGCTGACCAACTGGTCGGCACTGCCGAAGGTAAACTCCCCGCGGTTGGGCTGCAAGGCATCCATCTTCATCTCGTTCTCCGGCTCCATGAAGTTGAACTGCCGTCCTGCCTCAGCACGGTCGCTGTCCAGTCCCTTATAGGTACATAGGGCTACACCAATGTTCTTACTGACCTTACCGGCATAGTAGCGCAGGGTGTTCGTATCGGTCAGGTCATTGATGCCGTCGTCGTAATAGGCACCCATGGTACTCGTCGGAGTATCGGGATTGTCCGGGTCATCAGGATCTTCAGGATTGCCTGAGTCATCCATGGAGACCAGCTTGAGCACCAGGGTGAACATACCGTCAACAGTACGTTCCTCCAGTTCCCAGGTATACTTGTCGGGCTTCTGCAACTGGAACTGCCAGTCACCGGTGCCCTTGCTCTTGGCGGTAAGCAGCGTCAGCTCATCGCCTACGCTGAGTGTAGCGTTGTCGGCCAGCACCACCTGTACCTTCGGCATGGCATCACTCGTAGAGAAGTCCTCGGTAGCTGTGGAATATCTTACTGTTCCATTCACATTCATCTGGTCGTAGACCGTGGACGACGACACCTTGAAGCGCAGCACAGAAGCAGGATGCGAGGTAAGGTTGGTGTTCTGCGTGGTAGTTACGTAGTTCTTGAGGGTCAGCACGCCAGGCGTTTCGTCACCAGGCTCCACGGTGCCGTAGTTGTCGACGCTTCCGCCGATGCTGCCCGTACCGCCCAGCACACCATTCCCATAGACATAGGCAATGGCGGTGTTCTCACTCGACAGAACACCCAGTCCGCCGCGTAGCTTCTGGCTCTCGGTGACGGCACGGTCGTTGTTCACCAGCACGCGGCCGCCCAGCACACGGAGGTAGCCAGTCAGCAGGTTGTTGTTGCCGGTAATGCGGTAGGTTCCGGTGCCTTCCTTGATAAGTCCAAGGAGGGTGGAGGTGCGGTAGCCGCCGGGGGCAATCGTGCCAGCCAGCGTAGCATCAGTATTCAGACAGCCCACCAGATAATAGGACTTACGGTCATTCTTCATGTATCCCCGCAGGGTGGAGCCGGCCTCAGTCTGCAACTCGCCGATGCGGAAGCCGCCGGCATTTTGGCTGTTGGCCTCGTTACAGAGGGTTGCACCGTTATGAACCATCAGACGGCAGTTCTGCAAGGCGTTGTTCAGTCGGCCGTTGCGTACGCAGTCGTCCACGGCCTCGGGATTAAACGTCTTGCCGCCATGGGCCAGCACAATGCCGTAGGAGCCGGCATTGGAGACTTTCTCCTTAAATGGATAGACATGAACCTGACCGGTGAAGCCATACCAGTCAGCCCACGACGCACCATTCTTTGTTCCCAAGTAGCAGCGTTCTCCGCCGGCATAGAGGTTGATGGTGCCAGTACCTGTCACCTTGGAGGTGAAGTAGCAGTAACGAGCCATCTTCACATCCTGGGTAGAACCAGCCGGGACGTTGACATCCGAGTTGTAGGTGATGTAGCTGCTTGATGTGTTGTTGCTACTAAAGTCAATAGGCTGCTGACCCTGAGCCGTCAGGGTCAGCAGTCCAATACATAAAGCGAACTGTCGTTTGTTAATAATAATCATTCTTTATTTCAGTGTCCCAAATTTTTTGTTTGTCTCTATGGTCCAGTCTTTCCGCTTCAACAGGTCGCAGTTCTTTCCCTTGAACATGCGGGCGCCTTTCTTGTCGCCCTTTAACTGCCAGTCCAGCCATGCTCGGGCCACCACTGCAAATTCGCCGCCGTGGGCCTGACGATAGGTACCGCCATGACCGACGGGCAGGTTAACGGCACAGGCGGGCACGTGGCTGATACGATGGAAGTCGTCCATGCCGTTCTCATAGGCGATGTCGGGCTTGCCGCCGAGGATATAGATAATACTGGAGTGGATGTCGTTCAACTTCGACTTCTCCGGCATGGGCATGCCTCCTACTGCCTGGGCGCGGTTCGTCTGCTTGAAGAGTCCGCTGTTGCAAATCATCAGTGTCCTGATGCGGGGGTCAGCACAGTTATATAGGGTCTGCAGACCGCCACACGACATACCGGCAACGCAGATGTTCTTTACGTCAATCTTCTGATAATAAGGTGAGGCAGGGTCATTGTTCTGCGCTACGGCCCAGTCGATGGACTCTATCTGCTGCTCCGTGGTAGACATCGGACCGTTATAGGGCTGGTCGTCCATGGGGATGTAGCCCGTTGCCACTACCAGATAGCCATAGGAGGCTATCTCGTTCAGGAATTTATAGTGCTCCCAAGGCGAATTGGTGCAGGCACCGTTGCCCCACACCAGCACGGGCAGTTTCTTCTTCGGTCCGAAAGACGAGAGGTCCTGCGGCATGAACAAGGTATGGGCGTTGAGTGACGTCGTCTCCTTCATGATAGCCTTGAAGGGACCGGTACCACCATCTTCGACGACACGGTATGCGCCGCCTTCCATTTGCCACCAGTCGAAGTTGAAGAGCTTCGGGCCCTTACGTCCGGTAAACACCAGGTAAAGGTCGCGCGGAGTCAGCGAGGACTGACGGGAAAGCGTAGCACTGATGGTACGCCACTGTTCCCATCCACCCGTAGCGGGTACCTCCAGGCTTCCTAACAACTGACCACGGACGCTGTCCAGACGAACCTCTATCTGTCCGCCACGCAGACCGCTGGCCACACGAGCCGTAAAGCGTACCGGCCCCTCCTTGCCAAAGTCCACATTCTGCAGCTTGATATAGTCGCCGTTATGGATGTCTGTGACATATACTCCCACCTGGTCGTTCTGCTCAGTCTTCACACCATGGGAGAAGGCCATGGTCTCTGCTTCCACGCGAACATAGGGATTGAAGGTGGCAATAGGCTTCACACCCTCGTCGGTAGGCATAATCGTGGGGAAGCTGCCATCGGCATTATACTTGAACTCCTCGACGGCCACGCTGCGACCGAAACCGCCGCCCTTCGGCAGTTTACCTGTATGGTAGAAGAAGTAGGAATGTCCCTTGTAGTCGGCCACGCCACAGTGGTTGGTAAAGGAACCGGTATTCGAGAGGGGCATAATCTGTCCGGCATAGGTCCAGGGGCCTGTCGGTGAAGGAGCAGTGCTGTAGGAGATATGCTCAGGCACACCGCCGGCAGCATAGAGCAGCTGGTACTTACCGCCACGCTTGGTGAGCCACGGACCCTCGACATACGAGTCCTTGTACTGCTTACCACGTACGCGCTCCTTCATGGAAGGTGAACCAAAGGCTTCCTCCGTCATGGCAAGGCGTCCCAGCTCACCGGAGTAGGACACCATGTCCTCGTTGAGCTTCAGGTAGTACACCTGCGGATTACCCCACATGAGCCATGCCTGACCGTCGTCATCAATGAAGACGGTAGGATCGATATGGTCCCATGAACCGTTCTCGAAGAGCGGCTTGCCGATGGCATCACGGAAGGGTCCTGTCGGCGTGTCGCTCACGGCAACACCGATGGCCATGCCTTTCGACAGCTTCGAGTGGGCACAGATATACCAATAGAACTTACCGTTGCGCTCAATACACTGAGAGGCCCAGGCACGGTCGTCAGCCCATGAGAAGCTCTCCAGAGCCAGCGGGGAACCGTGGTCGGTCCAGTTGACCATGTCCGTCGTTGAATAGACGCGCCACTCCTGCATCCAGAAGAAATCGGCACCATCCTCGTCATGTCCGGTATATACATACATGCGGTCGCCGGCCACCATCGGGGCGGGGTCGCTGGTAAACCAGGTTTGCACAAAGGGGTTCTGGGCTGTCGTCCATAGCGGCAGACCGAAGAACAGGGCGGTAATGATTTTCTTTTTCATCTTTCTGATTAGTTATTACGGAAGTTCCATTTTGAGTTATCGGTGGAGAAGTCCCACTCGGCCAGCGTCGGCATGCTGTCCGATGCGCTGTAAAGGACAAAACGGGTGTTGACCTGTGTCTCACCAGGGATGCGTTTGGGCATCAGACGGAAGGTGCCGTCGGTGAGCTGCTCGATGCGCCAGAGTTGTTCGTCGGCACCGGTAAAGGCTGGAACAGTGGTCAGTTCCTTCTGTGCCGTGGCGGCCAGGGCACGGTCCGTGCCGGCAATAGTCACCTTGAAGTAGGGATTGCTGAGGTAACCGCCTGCCTTGTCTACGGGTGTAACGGTCCAACGCTGATGGGGACGGAACATATAGTCGCCACAACGGACAGGGATGTCTCCCTCAGGCCATGTGTCCTTTACCTCATCCAGCGTCTGACAGGCAATGGGTTCTGCCGGTTTCTGCATCTGCTCACGGTTAAACCATCCCTGCCGTTCCTGCTTCATACGCACGAAGTCGACGGCAAGCTCCAGGGAGTAACCCCTGCGTTCAGACTCTATCTCGAAGGTGCCGCCCCTGAACTTCTCACCAGCCACGGGCCAGCCGTTCTTCCAGAGCAGCGGGCGGATGCCCAGCACGGAGCGACCGCTCAGGTCGAAGTCGGCCTCATAGTGACAGGACATCACCTCGACACCCTCGTCAATGACGGTACGACCGAAGTGACCGGGACCGCAGACACGGTCGCCGGCGGCAATAACCATACGGCCACCGCCATGGAACATGTCACGTCCTACGTTGTCCAGATAAGGACCCTCTACAGAACGGGAACGGCCCACGACAATGTTGTAAGTGGAGTTGACACCGTCACAGCAAGTGCCGTGGGTTCCCAACAGATAGTACCAGCCATCGCGGTAGATGAGGTCAGTGGCCTCACAGTCAATGGCGATGTCTTTCTCTTGATTACCTGCCACACGCTCTCCCGTCACCGGGTCAAGCTCTATGAGACGGATGGTGCCGAAGTACGTGCCGTAGCTCACCCACAGACGTCCCGTCGTGGGGTCGAGTAGCATACCGGGGTCTATGGCGTCCTGATCCTCCATGCCGTCACTGGCACACACTTCCACGGCTTTCGTGAACTTGAAATCGGGTGACTTCGGGTCAAGGGTTTTGTTCCACATCGTGAGGATGCGTCCATTATGTCCGCCGCCCAGGCCACCGCCGGTGGCACCATATATGATAAGGTAGCGGTCGCCTATCTTCAGCACGTCAGGAGCGGCACCGCCGCCAGGGCGCTCGGCACCGCTGTGCCACGACCACCCGTCATCGGAGATGAGTCCGCCGCCACCGGTTCCGAAAGTGTAGTACTTCCCGTCACACTCGGCAATGGTCGAGGGGTCATGGATGTATGGCTCGCCTATTTGTGCCCTTACAGGAGTCAATGTCCAATGACAGATGATAAATGATAAACCGATTAGATATTTCGTCTTCATATTACTTCGCAATGATTGAATAGTTCGTTACAGGATTACCTTTATCATTCAGGAAACGCGCACACAGGTCGCTCAGGCCAGGGCCGTTGATGACGGCACAGCGCAGCACATGGCGTCCGGGGCTCAGCGTCAGTCGGGCCGACGTACCGTCATCCTCCACCATGCGGCGGTCACCCTCCAGGAGCAACACTTCCTCATTGTCAATCCACCACATGGAAGCTCCGTTGGAGCCGGCGGCCAGACGGATGTCCCTCAGTTCCTGAGGACATTCTATCACCGTCTCACACCAGAAGAAGCTGCCGTACGTCTGCTTGCCGTACTTCTCGGCAAAGCGGAAAAGCTTGATGTTATAGTTCTCGCTGTCAAGGGTGTACCACTTAGCCTTCTTCTGCTTGGGCAGACGGTCCAGTTCGTCAGCGAACTTCTTACGCAGCCACGTATTGGTGAAGATGATATTGGAGCGTACGTCGACAGCCATCGGTTCCATGAGGTTCCAGCGACGAATGAAGCCCTGCTCGTCAGGACGGGCTGGAGCGGCACCCTTCGGCACCATGGTGAAGTACGTCGGGCGGTTCTTGAACTGTATCCAGTCAACAGCAAGCGCACCGTCGCCCTCGTTAGTAATGACGAGATTGTCGACACCCTTCGGCACATACACCATGGAAGCCGTCTGCGTGAGCCACTGGTTACGCTGGTCACGACGGAAACGGGCCATGGGCGAGTTCTGGGCGGGCTGCTCGGGGCGCACCGTCAGTTTGATTCGTGCTATGACCTTACCTTTTTCGCTGCCTGCCCGGACATACAGTTCGGTATTGTCGGCAGCCTTGACGTTCATCAGCAGATAGCCATCATGGATACTGCTGAAGTCCACCTGGTCGTACTTCACCCAACTGCCCTTCCGGGGCAGGTTGACACAGGCTCCGTTCAGGTAACGGGCGGTGTCCACATACTCGGTAGTGACACCAACGGCAGCACTGCTGAAACGGTCCACCTCTATCCGCTCCGTAGCCAGGTTGACACCCACGCCACGCAGGGTCTCCTTCACCTCACGGATAGTACCGTCAGCATTGAACGACACCTTCTCAATACATACCGAGCGGCGCTTGTCGTCCTTCGGTGAGAAGAAGTTGGTATGATAGAACAGATACCACTGTCCTTGATACTCAACCAATGAGTGGTGGTTGGTCCAGCAGCCGTTGGGATGTTCGGCCATGATGATTCCCTTGAAGTCCCAGGGACCGAGCGGTGACTTCGACATGGCGTAGGCCAGCGTCTCGGTGGGGTTTGCACCATTCTCCTTGCTGCCGCGTACCCACGGGAATGTCAGGTAATACCAGTCGCCGCGACGGAAGGCGAAGGGACCTTCCTTGAAACCGTCCGGAAGTCCTTCCATCGTCTGACCGGCCACCTGCATCGGAGGCATCTGCTGTCGGGCATTAGCACCAGACCGCTGAGGCATCTTCATCTCGGAGAAGGGGCCTTCCACCTCCTTCATGTTACTCTTCAGCCTGGCCCCACGGATACCCATGCCACTCCAGTAGATGTAGGCCTGGCCATCGTTATCGACAAGCACGCAGGGGTCAATGCCGCTGATGCCTTTGATGGACTCCTGTTCCAGTCGGAAGGGGCCTGTAGGGCTGTCAGCCGTAGCTACGCCAACGGCAAAGCCCCGACCATTCTTCGGAGCATTGGGGAAGTAGAAGTAGTACTTCCCGTTCTTGCATACACAGTCAGGGGCCCACATGGAGTAGCCTTCGGGATTTCCCCAAGGGACGTCCTGCTGACGGACGATGACGCCGTGGTCGGTCCAGTCGGTCAGGTTCTCCGAGGAGAACACATGGTAATCCTCCATGCAGAACCAGTCCTGCCGCTGTCCTTCAGGCGGCACAATGTCGTGTGAAGGATATACGTAAACCTTATTATTGAATACGCGCGCGGTGGGGTCGGCCGTAAACAGGTTACGTATGACAGGGTTCTGGGCCGTTACTGCCAGCGGTGCCGCCAGCAGCGTGGCAAGGATTGCTTTCTTCATATACGCTAATTCTTTTTTCCCGAGTGTTTCTTTATTTCTTGACATCGGTAAACAACAGTGGAGCCATCTCACGGAGGCTGCGACGCCAGGTGAGGAACTCATGGGCCGTACCCTCGGAGACGAATCCATGGGCGTTCAGGCCGGCAGCCTTTAGGGCATCGACGCTCTGCTTGATACCACCGGGGTTCTCCTTGGAGCCACAGCTCTCGAAAATCATCTTCACCTGCTTGGCATCCTTGATGTCGCTGGGCTGATAGGTACCGCCACTGAGCAGACCATAATAGCCGAACACCTCAGGACGGCGCAGGGTGATGAGTTTCGTCTCTATGCCGCCCATCGACAGGCCGGCCATGGCGCGTCCTTCTTTCTTGGCGATGGTCTGGAAGTTGGCATCGATATAGGGCACCAGTTCATCCACGAGCACGGTCTCGAACTCCTTGGCGGTGAACTGACCGATGCCACCGAACTTCACGTCGTTGGTCATGCCGTAGGTCATTACGATGATGAAAGGCTTGCACTTGCCTTCTGCCAACAGGTTGTCCATGATGAGGTTGGCATGTCCCTGATTGCTCCATGCATACTCGTTCTCACCCCAGCCGTGCTGCAGGTAAAGCACAGGGAACTTCTCCTTCTTGTTCTTACCATAGGTAGGCGGCAGGTAGACGAAAGCGCGTTTCAGGCTCTGCGTGCTCTCGCTCCAGAAGCGCACCTCGCTGACCTGTCCGTGAGCGACGTTCTTCTCAGCATAGAAGTCCTGGTCGCTGGCAGGAATCTCGATGCCGCTCTCCCATCGGCAGGAGCCGTAGTAGTTCTGTGCACCGGGGTCGTTCAGCGTACCGCCGTCCACGGTGAGGTGATAGTAGTGGAATCCCTCGTCCATCGGACCTTCCGTCTGTCCTATCCAGGAGCCGTCGAACCAACGGCGCAGCTTCGTGCCACCGCTACCACCCAGCCCGAGGCTGACGGTAACGGCCTTAGCATCGGGAGCCACGACACGGAAGCGCACGTATCCCTGGGAGTTCACCATCGGGTACTCCTGACCGGGCTGGTTCTTCGTCGAGGGCTTGAAGTCTTCCTTGACACCGTCTACCTTACGGAAGGCACGCTCCGCATTGAACTGCGGACGGGCCTGACGCTGCTGCGGACGGGCCTGACGGGCAGGGCGCTTGGGCAGGTCCCATGCCGGAGCCTTCATGTCACGGATATAGTCGTAGGCCAGTTTGGGCTTGTACTCCGAGTCGAACGGCAGCGGGTAGTTAGCGGCACCAAGCCAGGAGTCGCGGTCACCAAGGTTCCAGAAGGTGACACAGTCAACAACGTCCTTATGCTTGCGGAACACGCGGAACACGCGGGCATACTGGTCGGCCAGATGCTGCTTCAGCGAGTCGGTCACGGCAGCGCCTTCGCGACGGAACTGCAGGGCACCGCCCATTTCCTCGTTGGCACGGATGTCAAGCTCTGTGACGTGGATGTGTTTCACTATCTTCTTATAGAGTGTGATGGCATTGTCCACCTCCTGCTCCGTAGGTCCGTAGATATTATAGTGCCCCTGCATGCCGATGCCGTCAATGGGGACGCCGGCCTGTTTCATGGCCTTCACCATATTGAAGATGCGCTGGCTCTTCACCGGGTCGCACTCGTTGTAGTCGTTGTAGAAGAGCAGGGCCTTCGGGTCAGCCTCACGGGCATACTGGAAAGCCTTGGCAATGAACTCATCGCCGCAGAGTTTGTACATGGCACTCTGACGGTAGGGGTCCACGGCGTTCTTGTCGTCCGTCATGGCCTCGTTCACGACGTCCCAGCAGTAGACAACGTCTTTGTAACGGGTGACGATGGCCTGTATATGCTTCTTCATACGGGCATAGAAGACCTCCTTGGTGGGGTTGTCGCCCAGCATCCACTCACCAATCTGTGAGTGCCACATCAGACAGTGTCCGCGCAGTTTGATACCATTCTGGCGGCAGAAGTTGGCAATACGGTCGGCCCCGGCCCAGTTGTACTCACCCTCCTTGGGTTCTGTGGGCTGCGGCTTCATGTCATTCTCTGCAGTAATGCTGTTGAACTCCTTCTTGATGAGGGCCATCTGGTCCGGGTTCGACACGTTACGTCCGTTGACGGCCACGCCAATCATGAAATAGTTCTTATAGGCATCCTTCAGTCCCTGGGCCTGCATGGCAGCACAGCCCATAATCAGAAGCAATAATACTGAATAAATCTTTTTCATTGTAAGGTTTGATAATTAGTTGATATTTATTGTTTTAAGGTCTTGCATACGTGAGCTGTTGCCGTAGAACAGGGTATAGCGGCTACCCTCACGCGGTCCGCGCATGGTGTTCGTCTCGGGGTCGAAGAACTCGAAAGCCTTCTCGTCGAGCTTGAGCGTCGCCTTCACAGTCTGTCCGGCCTTCACACTGACCCGCCGGAAGGCCCGAAGCGACTTCAGCGGACCGTCCGGGTCGTTCTGGTCACGCAGGTACACCTGTACGACCTCCGTTCCGTCACGCTTTCCCGTGTTCGTAACAGGGACGGTGACTTGGAAACCGGCAGTGCCGGGCTTGCCGGAGACAGTGGCTTCGCCGATGGCAAAGGTAGTATAGCTCAGTCCGTAGCCGAAGGCGAAGAGCGGGTCGTCAAAGTAGCGGTAGGTACGTCCCTTCATGGAGTAGTCCTCGTAGTCGGGCAGCTGGCTGCTGGCCTTGTAGAAGGTGACGGGCAGCTTACCACTGGGGTTCACGTCGCCGAAGAGCACGTCGGCCACGGCGGTGCCTCCCTCCTGACCGGGATACCACACCTGGACGATGGCGTCGCAGGTCTCCGTCTCCGGCAGCAGGGCGATGCACGAGCCGGAGCAGCAGACAAAGATGACCTGTTTACCGGCCTCTTTCAAGGCACGAAGGAAGTCACGCTGCACCTTGGGAAGTTCGATGTGGGTACGGTCGCCACCCTTGAAGCCGTCAATGTTGACAGGCATCTCCTCACCCTCAAGGGCCGGAGAGATACCACCGACGAAGATGACCTTGTCGATGCCCTTCAGCTGGCTGATGGTCTGCTGATAGTCAATGGGCAGTTCCTTGGCCACGTTGATTTTCAGGTTGGCGTTATAGGTGTCTATGTGGGCAAAGCGCACCTCTATCTGGTAGCTCTTGCCTTTCTCTGCCTGGATGGCCACACGGTTAGGGGTGGTACGCCAGGTGTGATGACGGAACTTCTGCTGACCGTCGATAAAGAGTTCGAAGTGTCCGCAGCCTTCCACGTTCACCACGTACTCCCCTGCCTCTTTAGGAGTAAAGGTCGTCTCGTACTTTGCCGAGAAGTCCTCCAGCTGTACGCCGGGGGCAAAGTTGTGCATGCCGGCGGTGGTCACTGCCAGCGGTGTGGTATAGTACTGTGTCGTCACGGGCTTCCCCTCCATCTTACGGTTGTTCCAGAAGGTGCCCTTCAGACCTTTCTTTCCGTCGGGTGCAACGCACTCCGAGGCCATGTGGCACTCCATCACCTGGTCGTAGGTCAGGTCACAGCCGGGCAGATAGACGAGGCCCTTCTGCTTTGCCTTGATGCCGTCGAGGATGGTGACGGTGTGGTTAGGCATTCCGTTGTAGTTGCCCCACATCATGGGAGCATTGTCGGCGTTAGGACCGATGACAGCTATCTTCCCTTTCTTGTTCAGGGGCAGGATATTGTCGTTGTTCTGGAGCAGGACGATGGTCTGACGGGCCATGTCAAGCGACAGGCCGGCCGATGCCTTGGTAGACATGGCGGAATAGGGAATCTTCGACCACTCAACGAGCGACGGATCGTCCATCTCCCCCAGGTCGAAGCGTCCCTCCAGCAGACGGACGACATGCTTGTCGACCTCTGCCTCGGTCAGGAATCCGCGGCGGACGGCCTCGGGGATGCTCTTGTAGGCATAGCCGTAGCCGCACTCCACGTCGGTGCCAGCCAGCACGGCCTTCGCAGAGCCGTGGACAGCGTCGGACGATGACTTGTGTGAGGTGTAGAAGTCGCTGACGGCACCGCAGTCGCTCACCACCAGGTACTGGAAGCCCCACTCGTCGCGCAGAATCTGTTGCAACAGACGTGCATTGCCGCAGCAGGGCTCGTCGTCCAGCCGCTGGTAGGCGCACATCACCTCACGGACCTTTGCGTCCTGCACCAGTGTCTTGAAGGCCGGCATGTAGGTCTCCCACAGGTCGCGGGGAGACACGTCGGTAAGGTTGGCCGAGTGACGTGTGTACTCCGGTCCGCTGTGCACGGCATAGTGCTTGGCACAGGCCCACAGCTTGCGGTACTTCGACGTCTCCGGCCCCTGGAGTCCCTTCACCACCTGCACACCCATCACGGAAGTCAGGTAAGGGTCTTCACCGTAGGTCTCCTGTCCCCTGCCCCATCTGGGGTCACGGAAGATGTTGACGTTCGGCGTCCATACGGAGAGGCTGTGGAACTTCTGGTCCTCGCCGCCGTTGAGCATGCGCTTGTTGTACTGCGCACGGAACTCGGTAGAGGCCACATCGAAGCAGCGGTAGAGCAGGTCTGGATTAAACGAGGCTGCCATGGCCACGGGTTCGGGGAACACGGTGACGTTACCCATGTTGGCGGCTCCATGTAGAGCCTCGCTCCACCAGAAGAACTTCTTGATGCCTAAACGGGGGATAGCGGGGCTCTCGTCGAGCATCAGCTTGGCTTTCTCCTCCAGCGTCAGCCGTGAACAGAGGTCCACGGCACGCTCCCTGGCCGACAGGTTAGGATTTTGATACGGTAGAACCTGCGCCTTAGCGGGTCCCACCGTACAGATAAGGGCTGTGATGACAGCCGTGATGGTTTTCTTCATTATCGTTTTTGATAGGTCGTTCACTTCTTCCATATCTTACGCGTCGTGCCGTCGGCAGAGCGTACGATGTTCAGTCCCCGCTGCATGCCGTTACGCTGGCGTCCGGTGGCATCATAGATGACCGGGTGTTGTCCGTTGGAGGCATTCACCAGACGGATGCCCGTCGTGCCGGTGATGTTGACGCGGCACTCCAGCAGCAGGTACTCCTGATAGCCTCCCTGGTCGTAACAGCTGAACTGGATGACGTAGTTACCCGCCTGGGTAACGGTGAAGTCCAAGGTGCGCGGCGTAGCCGAGGACAGGTTGGCAGTATTCTTGCCATCGGCATTGGGTGCTGACGTAATCCATGACGATGTGGAAGCGATGCTACTGCCTGTCGTTGCATTGAGGATGCTGACCTTGTACTGCGGCGCCCCCTTCCAGGCAGCCATGGCATAGGTCAGCTTGTAGCTGCCCGGCTCCAATGTCAGCAGGTAGTCATTCTGCCGGCCGTACTCGGCCGTCACCTCACGCCAGTAGAGGCCCTTGCCCTGGTAGCCGGTAAAGCCGTTGAACACGCGCGCACCATTGTCGTAGCTCGAAGGATACGCATGGACGGTACTGTTCTCCTGCGTACACTTCCATCCAGGAGGCAGGGTACCGGCAAGCACATTGCCAAAGTCCATCTTGTAGACAGCAGTCTTATCCTCAAAGACGGGCAGGATGGTGACGTTGTCGTTGGGCATGGCAAACTTGATGCTGCTCTGGCTTGTCACAGGTATGGTCTTGCCCATGGTGTAAAAGACGCTGTTCACCAGTTTCAGTTCCTTCAGGGCGAAGTGCTCGTCGGGTGTGACAGTCAGCGTGATGCTGTCGCCTTCGGCAGCGTCTGTCTTATCAGCGGTTACCTGACCACCCTCTGCATCGCGGACGGCAATCTCATAGGTCGGGTCGTCCAGTTCGACAGGCGTAAAGATAAGCTGGTCAACATACAGGTTAATGCCGTTCTTGTTATACAAGTAAACAACAGTGTTACTGCCCTTCGTCAGTGTGGTCTCTGCCGTTGCCACGGCTGTCTTCCACTCGTTGGCAGCGGTCTTCTCTACCTCGAAGCGGCGGGAGTTCATGAGGCCTACCTTGGCTGTCAGTTCGCCCGCCTTGTCTGTATTCATATAACGCATGCCGATACGATATTTTCCGGTCTTGTTCACCTTCAGTTTATAACGCAGCGTACCGTCGGTATTTGTTCCCATGTCCATGAAACCCAGTCCGGCATGTCCGCGTACCCCTCTGTAGGCACCCCAATTGGTACTGTAGGAGTGAGTGACGTTCGTCTTGATATTCTTAAAATCCATATCCTCTGCCTCAATGATGACTGCCCCCTCGTAAGTATCAGGCTGCTTGGGCAGGTCGGCACTCAGCGGCTCATTGGGCACTACGTCGGTCTTACGGTCAGTGCCGTCGCCGCTACAGTAGATGGCGATGTCCAGCGGGCCGTTGTGGCTGACGGTGAGGGTGAAGGTCTGTGTGTCGGCATCCCACTCGCTGCTGACTTCCGAGGTTGCCGTGGCATGCTTCGTCACCTTGTAGGTGGGTTGTGCCGTAGCTCCGGTGACAATAATCTTGTCCGTCACGTTAGTCGTGGTGTCTGCGCGGAAGTTGTTCAGGTAGGCCGTGATAGAGTCGGCATATTCATGAATGATGCCGCTCGACAGTTTTCCATACTGCAACAGCAACTCACTACAGGTGTTATACTGAAGGGGGATAGTAGCCTGGGCTGTAGTCTTGGCATTGGCATAGGAGTACGGGGTATAGGTGACCAGCTGGTTACGGTAGCGGTTGACATAGAGGTCGCCCGTCGAAACCTGTGGGTACTGGCCGTTGAAGTCATTCACCTTCTTGGTTTGAGTATTCCACAGTGAGGTATAGTTGGAACGCTTCACCTTCACGGGAATGGCCTTTGCCGCGTCATCGTAGAGACCTGTTACGATGGGGATAGCCCCATAGCGGCCAGTCGATTTGAAGTAGCAGAGGTTGTTGTACCACTGACCATAGCCCCACTGCGATTCCTTGCGCTGGTTAAAAGGGTCGGTCTGCAGGTAGACCCCATTATAGAGGTCGTCCCATGCCGTGTAGCCATTATACTCGCAGCCGAGGTCGTTGACAACGACTATCTTAGTCTTCTCAAGCACCTCCTCACGGGTGGGGATATACATCGTTCCATCGATAATCTTGCGGAACATGTCAATCCAGATGCCGTTGAAGTTGGGGAAGGTGCCCCAATTGCGACGGGTATAGTCACCATCCTGTGTGTTGTTCTTGTTCGTAAAACACTCTCCGCTCCAGATGAGTTCCGGTCCGTCCCAGACGGCACCGCCATTGACGCACGTCTGCTCCATGACCGTACCGATGCCGGCAGCACCAGGATAGGAATGACCGCTGTTCTCGCCGAATAACTTCGACGTTGTATCATTCCATCCGCAGTTATCGTAGCGCACACCGTAGTTCTTGGTCAGACCGGAGACAAAGGGTCCCCAGCAGACGCTCTCATTGTTGTAGAAACTACTGGCGTGGGTGTACTTATAGAGGAAGAGGATGGCCTCGGGATACTTCTGGCAGGCAGCCATGAAGTCCGTGTTATTCTTTAGTTCGGCAATGGGGTTGGTGTCCATGTGGTAGGTGCCGCCACACCAGCTGATGGTAAGCAAGCCACCATACTTGTGTGACATCTCGACCAGCTTGGCGAAGAGAGCCCAACGCTTCAGCTTGGTGGAGGAACTTTTGTTACCTGCCACCTCGAAGCCCCAGAACTGCTCGGCATAGTTCCACCCGAGGAAGTTGGGGAAGTGCTTGAAGAAGTACTCAAAAGTCACCAGGTCGTCGTCCTGGATGTGGGTATGACCGCCGGAGGCGGGCTGGCAGGTAAACCACATGCCGTTGCGCTGGCACACCGTGGCCCACGACTTGTAGGTCTGGAAGGCATAGTGGGGTTTCTCGTAGACGCTTTCGTCGGTCTTGTAGCTGCACGACAGCGAGAGGTTCATGCACACGTATGGTCTGATATCCTCGGGGATGAGGTCGATAATCTTCTGTGGATCTGCATAGTTCCACACGTCAATATGTACCATCCACATGGGGTGGCGGTTGTCAATGGGTCGGCGCTGCTGGGCACTGGCTGTGAGCACCGCGGTCAGCAGCAGCATTAGTAGTAAAGTAAAAGTCTTTTTCATATCGTTATGCTTTTTGTATGTATAATCACTGTTATAGTACGACGACACGACTGTCCGCGGTGCCGTCGGCATGTATCTTCTTCTGGATATAGGAGCCGTGACGGACCGGCTTCACCGGCTGTCCGGCCATGGTAAAATAAGTAGTACGCACGACGCGGCCGTCGGTCTTTGCCGCGTGGACGGCGGTCACGGCACTCTTACGGTAGAGGGAGGCCACGCCGACAACAAGGTCGGCCCAGGCAGCGTCAGCCGTATAGAAGGTGATGGTGTACTGCCCTTTCTCCTGCACGTCGAAGTTGGAGGTCTTCAGGCTCATGGTGCTGAAGTTGTTGCCGGCGGAGTTACCGATGTTGACCGTCGGTGTGAAGGTCTCGGTATAGATGGCCTTGCCGTCCATATCCTCCACAGCCAGTGTGACGGGCGAGAAACTGCTGCAGTTCCAGTTGCACACCTTGTGGTAGAGGTTATAGTTGCCTGTATGAAGGGTCAACGTGGTGTTGGTACCCTTGGCAGCAAAGCGGGCATAGCCTTCCTTCGCTTTGCCGTTGACGTTACGGGTATAGAGCCCCCAGTCGAAGGCACGTTCCGAGCCGGTGAACTGGAACACGCGGGGGCCGTTGCTGTATCCGGACGAGAAGCCCGTGCGGGTGGCGGTACCGTCGTAGGTGGCCCACCCCTCGGGCACGCTGTTTGACGTAGTGAAGGTCTTCTGTAGGAGGTAGGAGCCCGTGGGTTCCTCCACGTTGACGAGGACCCGGTTGCTACCCGTCCTTCCCTCATCGTCGGTTGCCACGACACGGATAGTGTGGCTGCCCTTGGTCAGTCCGCTCACCTCACAGGTGAAGGGTCCCGCGGTCTGCTCCTTGAGCAGCGTACTGCCGTCATAGAAGGCTACCTTCACCACCTGGCCGTCAGGGTCGTCAGCGGTGGCTGTCACGGTCAGTGCCGGCACCTCGGACGAACCGCCCATGCTGATGTAGGTCAGCGAGGTCTGCTTGGGAGCAGTGATGCGCACGGTGGGGTTCTTCAGTTCCAGCGAGTAGTTCTTGCAGAACTTCCATATCTCGTCGCCGGTCTTCACGCCCCAGTCGTTGGAAATCCAGTGTCCCTTGTCCTTCAGTTCCATGAGCACCACCTCTACGCCGTCGTTGCCAGGGCCCCAGGTGTAGCGGGTGATGCCGGAGGCACCGCGGTAGTTCTTGGTCACCTCGGCCGTGGTAGGACAGCCGTTGTGGTTAATCCATACGTTCAGGTTGCCCTGGACGGGTCCGTAGGTACAGACGTCGTCGCCCGTGCCGTGGGTATGGATGATGGGGATGGCGCGGACACTGGCATTGGCCGTAGCACCGCCTATGGGGTAGCCGCTGATGGGGGCGAAGGCTGCTATCAGGTCGGGAATCTTGTTCATGGCATGGTAGGTGAGCATGCCGCCCATGGAGAAGCCGGAGAGGTAGACACGCTTGCGGTCTATCTTGTACAGGTCGACCATCTTGTCAATGAGGGCCTTGATGAAGTTGATGTCACGGTCGCCGCCGATGTCCCACATCCTGGAGGAACCGTCGGCATTGCCGATGCCGTTGGGGAACACGGTGACGAACTTCGCCGTGTCGGCCACGCTCTCAATGGCGAGCATGCCTTTCTGGTAGTCGGCACTCTGGTTGGCTCCGTGACAGGAGATGAGCAGTGGGCGGTTGTCACCCAGGTTCTGGGGGACATACACGATGTATTCTCGCTGCGTATTGCCGACAGTGATGACGTCGGCAGAGGCCGTCAGGCACAGAGACGACAATAGAAGGATGGAAAGTAGTATTTTTCTCATCTGCAGGTAAGTGTTTATAGGTTTTACTGGTGCAAAGGTAATAAAACCTCTCTTACGCCATGCTCTACAGATGATTCTCATGTTTTCGTATTTGTATCAATGAAAAGAAAAAAGTGCGGGCAGACGCTGTGCGCCTGCCCGCTACTCTTATTAGGGTGATGTCAAAAATGGTTATTTGACAATCTTGGAGGTCTTGACAGTTCCGTCGGCCATGGTCTTCTTGACGATGACGAGACCCTTGCGAGCCGTTGTCATGCGACGACCGTTGACGTCGTACAACTCAATGCTGCGAACCTTGCTGGCCTTCTTGCCGTCGATACCTGTTGCATAAGCAGCAGCGTAGTCGTAGTCGGCAGCCTTGCCGGTCATGATAAGCTCGACACCATAGAGGAATGCCTGTGAGCCGGAATCGTAGGAGAAGCCGATTGTCAGGTTACCGTCGGTCACCGTGATGTTCTCAATGCTACCCTCGTTGGCATCGGTATAGGCATTACAGTTGACTTCCTTATTAAACTCTGCACCTTCTGCGAGAGGAACAGCTTCGTTAGTGGCGGAAGGAGAGGTAATTCTCACATAGCCAAGCGTATTCGCAGTCCGTGGGTTGTTATTGTCACTGCTCGAAATCTTGATGGTATAGACACCGGCGGGCAGGTTCGTGATGGTCTGCTCTACAACAGCACCGCCACCGGGATGCCATCCAGCATGGAGCGAGCAGTCCTCAGGATAATTAGTGCTGGTGCTGTGGTTGATTGCACCGTTCCAGCTGCTCCAAGCATAGATGTTACCCTTGACATTGGTCCATCCGGGAACTACCGTAGACTTAGCAGGAGCATAGAGGTTCGGGTTCTTGACGAACACACTCATGTCGTAAGAAGGAATTTTAATAGTTACCTCACCCGTTGTTTCGTCAGGGTCAGATTCAACGCCCTTGAACAGGACGCTCTCCTCACCCTTGGCCAGGTCAGCCAGGATTTCAACCTCTGCACGGTGCATGATGGCGGCATTCACCTCGTCATTGTCACCGAGTTCAGCCTTGGCACGTACAATCTCCTCAGCATCCTCAGAAACACCGAGAGCCTTCAGCAGCTCGATACCACGACGGGTGCGCTCGTAAAGGGCAGCATAGCCAGCGGTAGTGTTGTTCGCAGACTTACCAACGGTGAACATCTTGGCAGGGCCATTGTTGATGGCGTTGAGTTCAGTGGTGGCAGCAGAAAGAGCTGCGTTGTCAGTCAGCACGTCATATTCATAGAACAGCTGATAGTTGGGGTCTGCCTCGGGATCCTCAGCAAGGTTTCTCCACTCAGAAGTACCGTGATACTTGTCGGCAGCAGCCTTCACCTGTGCAAACTCATCGGTGGTCTCGAACTTCTTCTTCTCATTGGGCTTGCCATTATCTTCCTCAGCAGTTATCTGACGAACAACGTCGATGGTAGCCTTGATAGCCTTGTCGTAGTCGTCACAAGCAGTACGGTGGTCAACCATAGCCAGACGCAGAGCGTCAAGGTCAGCAGCAGCATCAGTGAACTGCGAAGGTCCAGTGTAGCCAGCCTTATCCTCCGTATACTTCGTGATAGCATTGTCCAGAGCGGTGAAGTCTTCACCAGCATAGCGCTCGGCCGTGTTGTTGTTACGAACGCCTGTTGCCTTCTCCAGAGCCTCGTTCAGCAGAGCAGTCTCCACAGCACCAACGGTGTTGGGAACGTAGCTCATCTTCACAGTTCCGATGGCCAGGTCACCCCAGTTGTTTCCAGAGAACTCACCCGTACCGTCCTCCTTACAGAGGATCCACTTCAGAATATAACGTCCGTCAGCAGGTGCGACAAAGTCCTCCTTGAACTGGTAGGCACCACTCGGGTTATTGTCTGCATTACCTTCTGTCTTGATAATCTTTTCCATATAGACATTATCTTCAGCATCTGTGACCTGGAACTTCACCCAACGGTCACCCTTGCCCTGCCACTGGGCTACGCCAAAGCTAATAGTATAACCCTTTCCTTCCTTTAAGTCAAGCACATGGTCCTCATCAACAGTACCATAAATCATAGAATACACGCGCAGGTACATGAACGGGCCTTCACCCTGCTGGAACAGACGGTTGCTGCCAGCACCATTATAGGATGTTCCAGGCTTACGCTCATTACCATTGTCATCATAGGTCAAGAAGCCCTCAGGAATCCACTGAGCCTGACAACTAGTAAAGTAGCTTGCAGGAATAAGATCATAAGGTACATCGTTCGGATCGGCCTCTACAGGACCAAAGTTCAGCGTAACAGAAGCCTCACCAGACTCACCGGTAACCTCGAACTCAGGCTCGATGCCCGAAATCGTCAGCACCTTCTGACCCTTGGTCAGTTCCTCCGCGCTGGTACGGGTCAGCGTGAACTCCTTGGCATAGCCCTCAGCAGGAGAAACAGTCAGGTTCTCACTGCCCAGCTGAGCCTTCAGTTCTGCGGCATTAGCCAGAGCATCTAACGTCACCTTGAACTCAGTCATCGTCAGCGGCAGGTTGAACGAGCCATCCTCAGGAACGGTAGAAACTACCTTTGGTGGAATAGCACGATAGGAAACCATCTCACTAAGATTGACATTGTAAGGACAAGTCAAACCACTGAAAGCAGGCACGGCCTGGTCGGTCAGCAGACCAGAGACGAACTTCAGCTGATTGTCGCCTTCGAAACCAGCAAAGCTTACCTCAACGACTGCATCTTCAGCCAAGAAGTCAATATCTTCATATTCCTCGTTAAAGGCATTGATGAAAGCATAGAGCTTACCGTCGGCACGGCCCTCGACAGACATCATGTCAGTAAGGTTGGTGCCGTTCCACTTCACGGAAACACAGTTGTTGGGCAGTACGACACGCTCACCACCGGCAGCCTTCACCAAGTTCTTGATGTTGGTCTTGTCGGTCAGGTTGAGGCAAACAGTATTGCCACCATATTCAGCAGTGAACTCAGAAGTAACGTTAGAACCCTCGACAAACTTGCAGAAGCTGATGTTGTCGAAGTAGAACTCAATGGGGTTCTGAGACTTGTTCAGGTCAAAAGCGATACTCAGGAAACCGCCGTCCTTAGCCTGATCGGCAGTGACGGTTCCTTCCCAAGACTTGGAAGTCCACTCAGTAGTAGTCTGGAATTCATCAACAAAGCCGGCATGCCATGCACGGGGAGCACCCTGTGCAGAAGTGGAAATAGCAGCAGCAGTGCTGGACTTCACGTCCATGGTCAGCTTCCACTTCGTTCCCTCAGGAAGAGCCTCGTTGAACTTGATGTAGAACTGAGTCTGCCAAGTCTCCTTCTGGTTGTCAGGGTCAACATTCTGGTCGTCGGCAACAATCTTCAGAACCTTGTTGTGGTTCTCAACATCTTCGTCGGTAACAATATCAGGAGAGAACGCTGCGTTTCCCGGGTCAATAGACACACCTTGTGGATCCTTGGCACCGCCATTACGTGAGACAGGGAAGCTGCTGAGGTCGTCACCATCCTCCACGTCACCGTTGTTGATGATGTCCACCCAACCGGTAACAGGCTTCACGGTGCCTTCAATCTCAATCTTGGTGATGACACAATTTTCAACACCCCAGTTGGTCTTGATACAGTTCAGGTGAACATACTCATAGCTAGAGAGATCTAACGAAGCCTTTCCATCTTCACCAATGGTTACGTAAATCTGCTCGTTTGCGCCACCGTTAGGATCGTCACTACCTTCGACGGGCTCGACACGGTTGAACAGGACACGCAACACCTTGCCTGGAGTTCCTTCAAAGTACATCGTCTTTGTACCAGTCAGGTCTGCATACCATTTGTAATAAACGTTTGGGTTTCCGTACACAACAGCACCCTGTCCCAGAGTTGTGTACAGATTGAAGTCGCAACTGAAGTTCACCTCAGCATTGCCCTTGCCTATGTAAGACTCCGGTTCCACAGACTGAGCATCTGCACCATAACCGTCCCAGGCTTTGAACATCTCCTTTTCCAAGGCGATCCTCTGAATCTTTGCGGCATTCACACTTGTCACGCCCAGCATGCTCAGCAAAAGGGCGACTAACATCATGTAAGTTTTTCTCATGTGTGTAATGTTTTGGTTAATACTATTAGTTAATTAAAAAAATAATTTAGGTTTTCACGAAAATTTTCGGATGCAAAGATAAAGCCCTTTCGCGTGAAGGGCTTTATCGTTTGTCTCACACTATTTCATTTTCGTGCCAATAAAAGAAAAAAGCACAAACAGCGGGAAAGGAAGCGCGGGGAGTGTTGCGGCACAGCCGCTACCTGCGGAGAAGGGGGCGGCGGGAAGCGCGGGGGAAGCGGCGAGCGGCGGGAAGTTTTGAAGCAGGCAGCGGTTGTACCGCTGCAATATTTAGGAAGAGAGCGAAGAAAGAAAGGCAAAAACTTGGGCAAAACAGACCTATTTAGTAACTTTGCAGGAGACAACAAGAAAAAAAGTCCCATGGACGAAAAGAAGCTGGAAGCGAAGAAACATTTTGCCGGCGAGAAACGCCCGTCGATGAAACGCAGAGACGACTACCACGACTACCAAGAGCGGCGGATGTACATGATTACCATAGAGGTAACAGGGCGTCAACCACTTCTGGGAACATTACGCGGCACTGCCTCAGCCCTCCCCGGCAGTACTGACGCACCACGGCTGGAGCCGTCAGAACTTGGACGCACCGTAGAGCGTGAGTGGTGGGGAATCTCAAGGTACTACCCACAGATAGAAGTGAAGGCCCTTCAACTGATGCCTGACCACCTGCACGGGATTCTATTTGTCCGAGAGAGGCTTCCCGTGCACTTAGGGCATGTCATCAGAGGGTTCAAGACTGGCTGCAACAAGAAACTGCGCGAACTGCAAGCGGCGGGGAGTGTTGCGGCGCAGCCGCTACCTGCTGAGAAGGGGTGGCGGGTTGTTGCGGCGCAGCCGCTACCTGCTGAGAAGGAGCGGCGGAGTGTTGCGGCACAGCCGCTACCTGCTGAGAAGGGGTGGCGGGAAGCGCGGGGGGTTGTTGCGGCGCAGCCGCTACCTGCGGAGAAGGAGCGGCGGGAAGGGACGGGGCTCTTTGTACAAGGGTACAATGACCTTATCCTGCGGAGTTACGAGGAGCTCCAACGATGGAGGCACTATTTGCAGGACAATCCCCGAAGGCTCTTGCTGAAGCGGGAACATCCAGAATGGCTGTATCCCTTCTTCGGACTACACGTAAAAGGGTATGTACTAAATGGTATAGGAAACCGCTCCTTGTTACAAGGAACACGACGTGTGAATGTGAGAATATCCCGTCGAACGACGGAAGCAGAGCTTGAGAGGTCAGTAAAACAGTACCTTGAAGCGGCAGAGAAGGGATATGTCCTTGTATCGCCCTCTATTTCTCCTGGCGAGAAGGAGGTTATGCGCGCAGCTTTCGACCGAGGCTTTCCTACCATAGCCATTGTTCCGAAAGGTTTTTCGCCTTTGTCAAAGCCTAAGGGTGAGCAGTTTGACGCCTGTGCTGCCGGCCGGCTACTCCTTCTTTCGAACCACGATTACTCCAACGAGCAGGTGGTGCTGACTAAACCGCTTTGTGAGGAGATGAACCTAATAGCACTTACTATCTGCCAAAGCTAAGCGCAGGGGCTTGTTGCGGCGCAGCCGCTACCTGCGGAGAAAGGGCGGCGGGAAGCGCGGGGGGTTGTTGCGGCACAGCCGCTACCTGCTGAGAAGGAGCGGCGGGAAGCGCAGGGGCTTGTTGCGGCGCAGCCGCTACCTGCGGAGAAGGGGCGGCGGGAAGCGCAGGGGCTTGTTGCGGCGCAGCCGCTACCTGCGGAGAAGGGGCGGCGGGAAGCGCAAGGGGACTGTTCCCCTGCGGGGGCGGGCTTACTCCCCAGTGGAGGCGGCCCGCTCGGCGTACTCGGTGGGTGCGAGTCCGAAGTGCTTGCGGAAGATGGTGGAGAAGTGTGCCAGGTTGGAGAATCCTACGGTGTAGGCCACCTGGGTGACGTTGATTTTCTGTTCCTTCAGCAGTCGTGCTGCCTGTTCCAGACGGATGTTACGGATGAACTCGCTGGTGGAGATGCCGGTCATCTCCTTCATCTTACGGTGCAGCTGTGCTCGGCTGATGCCTACCTCCTGTGTGAGCATGTCAACGTTGAAGTCGCTGTTCGAGAGGTTTTTGTTGACGGCCTTCATGATGCGTTCCATGAGCACCTCGTCATTTCCCTTGACCTCCCGTACCTCCACCTTGTCGGTCTGCTGCTGGGCACCGCTGTACTTGCCCTTGAGCCGCTGTCGGCTCTGGATGAGGTTTTCGATGTTCATGTGCAGCTCCTCCATGCTGAACGGCTTGGCGAGGAAGGCATCGGCTCCGCGTTCCAGTCCTTCGAGGCGGTTGCTGACCTCAGCCTTGGAGGTGAGCATGATGACGGGGATATGGGAGATGTTGATGTTGGTCTTAATCATGCGCAGCATGGTAAAGCCGTCCATCTCCGGCATCATGACGTCGCTGATGACCAGGTCATACTCGTTGTCGTTCTGTGCCCTGGTAAGAAGTTCCTTGAGGCCCTCGCGTCCATTGGGTGCGTAGCCAAACTTATAGTAGTGGGCAAGTTCTGAAGAAATGTATCGTGCTATCTCCTGGTCATCGTCGACGATGAGCACGCGGCGCTTGCCTGAGCTGGTAGAGGTTCCTTGGACGCTCTTCGTCACAGGAGCCTCCTCGCCGGTATCCATCTCTTCCTCCTTGAGGTGGCTGTTTCCCAGCGGGATGGTGACGGTAAAGACGGCTCCCTGGGCATCGGTTCGGTTAGCCGCCGCAATGGAGCCATGGTGCATGTCGACGATCATCTTGCAGAGGTTCAGTCCGATGCCGGTTCCTGTAACGTGCTTGTCGCGTGAGTTCTTTCCCTGATAGAAGCGTTCGAAGAGGTGCTTCATGCTGTCGGCATCCAGTCCTGAGCCGCTGTCGGCAACCTCCAGGGAGACGTGCTCGTCGGTATGCGCCAGCCGCACCTTTACCCCCCCCTCCTCGGAGTTATACTTGAAGGCGTTGGAGAGGAGATTGCTGACCACCTTGTCGAACTGGCTGCGGTCCACCCACGCCATGATGTGTTCAGCATCGCTTTCGAAGACGAACTCCATACCGCGTTCCTGAGCCATGTACTCATACATCTTATATATACCGCGCACGAAGCTGACGATGTCCGTCTGCTGGCAGTGGAGGTGCATCTGCTGTTTGTCAATCTTACGCACGTCCAGTATCTGGTTGACGAGTTTCAGGATGCGCTGGGCATTGCTCTCGATGGTATCGATGTCTCGCCGTACGTCAGCGTTGGCCTCTCCCACACGCGTCTTGAGTTTCTGCAGGGGGTTCAGGATGAGCGTCAGCGGGGAGCGGATGTCGTGGGTAGCATTGATGAGGAACTTCATCTTGTCCTCGTTCATCTGTTCCGTGACGCGACGTCGCCATAGCCATGCTCCCAGTGCCAGCAATACCAGCAGCAGGATGAGATAGAAGACATAGGCTGTCGTGGAGCGATACCACGGGGCCTGGATGGTCACTGTGATGACCCGTGGCTCTGAAGCCTTTCCGCCGGAGACAGCGCGCACCTCGATGTGATAGTCGCCGGGCTGGAGGTGACTCAGCGTAACCTCGTTACGTCCCCAGCCGAGCGTCATCCAGTCGCCACCATTGACACGGTACTCGAGCACCATGTCAAACCCACCCTCAAAGGTCAGCTGGGAGAAGTGCAGGGAGAATGTATGGTCCAGATAGCTCAGGGTGAAGTGGTCGTTCTCCGGGATGGCCCGTTCGGCGATACGCACACCGTTGAGGACGGTCCGGGTGTTGACAGGTATGTCACCCACGAAGAAGCCGGTGAGCAGCACCGGGGCAGGCAAGGTCTGTGAGGCCTTCAGCTCACTGGGAAGGAAGGTCACCAGTCCTTCGTTGTTGCCGAAGAAGATGCGGTTATCATCGGTATGCAATCCTACGTTGTACAGGTACTCTCGTTTGAAAAGTCCGTTGTCATTGATGTGTCCGACAAAAACCCCCTTGATGGAGTCGTACTGCCAGATGCCTACGGAGGTGGAGCACCAGAGGTCGCCGTCATTGGACTGGACGATATAGCTGATGTGCTTGTCGTTGAGGGCTTCGCTGCCCGGAAAACGCCCTACCTTTTTCGTCTTAAGGTCGTAGACATAGAGTCCGCGTGTGGTACCGATGACGATGTCACCGTTGCTACGCTCACAGATTGACAGACACATGGTGTTGTCCATGAGTCGCGAGAAGCCGAGGCTCTTGAAGCTACGGGTCATCGGGTCAAAGCAGGAGACGCCCGAGGACGTTCCCATCCAGATGCGACCATTATGGTCAGGCATCATACACATAATCCAGTCGTTGCACAGTGCATCAGCATCCCGTGCCTCACCGGAGGCCATACGGTAGTTCCTCAGTTCCTCCGTACGGGGGTTGTAGACACAGAATCCGCGGGAGAAGGTAGAGATATAGAGGTTGCCATCACGGTCACTGCACATGTCATTATAGCTGTCGCACTCATAAGACACCTTCAGCCGGTAACGGCCCGTCAGCGGGTCGTAGGCAAACAAGCCGTCGTCTGTCCCCAGCCAGTAGTTCCCCTGCCTGTCACGGTAGATGGTCTCCACGGGTGACGGTGCGGCGGGGTGTGCCACCACCTTGCCACTCGCATTGAAGCCATAGACACCGACGCCCTTTACCGTACACCACGTGATGCCATTGTCTCCACTACATACGCTGGAGATGGGTGAGCCCAGCCGGATGCCCTGTGTCTCGAAGCTCCAGGTAGTGAAGAGCTGGGGACGCTGTGGGATATGGACCAGTCCCTTGTGCAGCAGTGCCAGCCAGAGGTTTCCCTGGCGGTCAACCATCATGTCGCGGACCGTCGTTGTCGAGAGGTCGATGCCATAGATGTCCACGTCATAGTGCTCCATACGGTAGGAGCCGGCCCTGACGACATAGACGCCGTGGCCCCGGGAACCGAAGAAGACGTTACCGTTGCCGTCGCTCACAGCACAGTTGAAAAGCACCTCGTCGTCACCGAAGACACTGTGGTCAATAGCATCCTCCTGCAGCTGACCGTTGTGGAAGACATTGACACCATGCAGACCGACAAGGAACACCTCGTCGTAACGCTCCACCACACTCACGGGAGCCCCCTTCGCATGCAGGTGCCGGATGTTGTTTCCCTCCTTGAGCACAATAGCATTGCCGTGGGCGCCGCTCTTCCAGAAACGGCCGCGGCTGTCCTTAAAGACATAGCTGAAGAAGGAGTTCTCAGCAGCATCGGCATAGTCGTTAGTGGGTTTCAGCACCCCCTGCTCGTCGCAGATGTAGGCGCCATAGCCCGCCGTGCCAATGAGGATGGTGCCGTTATCCAGTTCCATGATGTCACTCACGCGGGGCTCCCGGCCCTCCGGGAAAGGATAGTGTACGAAGACGTCGCTATCATGGTCATAGCGGTCCAGACCGAGGGGCGTGCCTATCCATAAACGGCCTTGGCTGTCATTGAGCATGCTGACGACAGAGCTGCTGCACAGCGACGTCGTGTCTCCATCTATATGATAATAGGAAAAGAAGTTATAGCCGTCAAAACGGTTCAGACCGTAGTCCGTACCCACCCACACTGCACCGTACTTATCCTGGCAGAGGCAGTCGACAAGACCGCTGGAAAACAGGTCTGAGGGAATATAACGACCAATCTGACACCATGAGTTCATGGTACCTATAAGACATGCAACAAATACGAAAACGATACGTTTCATAGTTATGGTAAAGGCAGTAGTTTTCAGTTAATACTGCGCAAAGATACTATTTTTTGATAACACAACAAGGATTTTTGATATTATTTTTACTTTTTGTTGCATTCTGGGATGCAAAAAGAGAAAAAAAGACGGTTACCGATATTCTCATACGGGTAACCGTCCATTAGCTTTACCATAACTAATAATCTACAAAACTTGTCCGGCTTACGTAGCCGCTCACCGGAGCAAGAACTACTAACTAATAAACTTTCTTATGAAGAATCTTACTACTATCTTTCTGAATGACAGGCAGACCTCCCGTCTCTCTGAATCATTCACACTGCAAAGATAGTGTGATTTCCCGAAAGTTACTATCTTTTATGTCTCGCTGTGTTTCGTTTTTGTATTACGGCAGCGGCAGGTACCAGTTTTTGTCTTCCATCAGGAGGTTGTAGAGCGTTTCGTCACGCTCTCCGCCACGACGGGCGACGCGGTCGGCCAGGTAGCTGTTGTCACCGCGACGCATGGCCACACGCATGAGGTCGTTGAAACGATAGCCCTCGAAGGAACCTTCCAGCGCCATCTCGTCGATAATCATGTCCTCTACGAGTGGTATCTGGTAGTCGATGGTGTCCTGACGGGTAGCCAGTTCCTCTTCGGGCTGTGGCAGCACGTAGTACTTGTTGATGCGGCTCTCGCCACAGCCACGGGAGTGGATGCCACGCGTATTCTCCTCCGAGAAGTACTCGTCACGGAACTCGATGAGTGCACCGGCAGCCTCGCGCTCCACCTCGTCGATGTACTTCTCCACATTGTCGGAATAGAGACCGTACTTCAGCACCGCCATGGCCGACTGGGGATAACCGGCACGGTTGAGGGCCTCAGCATAGCGCAGGTAGATCATACTCTTACGATAGAGATAGATATACGACTTGTTGACCTTCCTGAAGGTGATGCGGTCCTTGGAGTACTCGGAGAAGGCATCGACATTGACCGAGGTCTGCTCGAAGTTACGGCAGAAGCGCAGGTCACCAACCCAGTAGTCATAGGACAGTCCCGTCTTCGGAGCCACCAGCGTATCGATGACACCGGTAGCCTCGACCTTGTTCTCCAGGACAAACGTCTGGTCGGCCGACAGTTTCCGCATGGCAGGAGCCGCCGTCAGCTGGCTGTAGTAGTTGTTCTGCAGGGTGCTGCCCATGATGTTAGGCAGGTCACTGATGACACCGTCGAACACGCGGCTCTCCATGGGGATGGCCGTGATATAGTCCTCCGTAGCCAGGTAAGTACCCGTCACGTTGCGGAACTGAGCGTTAGCCCACCGTACGGCCATGGTTCCCGTAGGCCGGGGTCTGTCCCTGTCGTTAAGGAACTGGTGGTACCAGTCGGCAGCCTCCTGGTAGCGTCCTGCCCAGAGGCAGAGGTCGCCCAGCAGGGCCTTCATGGGGATGAAGAGGTCCAGGTACTTGGCATTGGCGTTCTTGTCGAACGTGGGGGTTGCCACGTCAGCATACTCTTTCAGGTCGTCAATGAAGAAGTTGCAGATGCCGTCCATGTTCTGTATGTTCTCCGTCATGGCCTTGCGTGCCTCCGGCTCCGTCATGAGGGGACGGGTGATGAGAGGAACACGTCCGTAGGCCTGTGCCAGCTGGAGGTAGGTCCAGGCCCTGTAGGACTTCACGACGGCATACTCCGGAATGAACACCTTCTTGCCACGACGTTCCATGGCGGTGTCGACCGTGTTCAGGAAGTAGTTACAGTTGTTGATGACGGCGTAGTAGTCGGCTACGTTGTTGTACTTGTTTTCCTCCGAGAAGTCGAAGGCGGCCAGACGCTTCAGGTCGGCTGAGGCAGCCGCTGTAGGCTGTACGAGGTCGCCGCGCACCTCACCGAGGAGCACCACGCGGTCAGCGATGTGCTGCATCTTGCCGACGATGCCGAGGACGCTGTAGACAGAGTCGGTAGCGTGGTTCAGCGTATTGTCCTTCTCGTAGGAGACATAGTCAGACTCCGTCTCCATCATGTCAGCACAGGAGGAGAACATGCCTCCTGCGACTCCCCCGAGGGGGAGTGCAGTAACCAGATAGGCAGTCAGTTTCAATATATTCTTTTTCATAGGAAACATTGTTTTAGAGGTTGATGTTGACACCTAAAGCGAAGGAGCGTCCTGTGGGCAGACAGCCACGGTCGATGCCCTGGAAGAGGGCACTGCCGCTGGCGGTGCAGTCAGGGTTGCCACCCAGGTAGCGGGTCAGTGTAAAGAGGTTGTTGGCACTTCCCCAGACGGTGAGACCCTGCAGATAGGTGCTCTGGATGGGGATGTAGTAGCTCAGGGTGACGTTGCTCAGACGGATGTAGGAGCCGTCCTCAATCCAACGGTCGCTGAAGCGGGCGTTGCCCAGCGGGTCCTTGTAGCTGACGCGGGGGACGGAGGTCACCTGGTTCTCGGTGGTCCAGCGGTCACGCAGCGCCGTCGTCTGGTTGATGAAGAGGTATCCACCCTCCAGCAGTGAACGCTGGTAGTTGTAGATGTCGTTGCCCAATGAGTAGTCGAACGTGGCCGAGAGGCGCAGGTTCTTCCACTGCAGCGTGGTGAAGAGGTTACCGTAGATGTCGGGGTTGGGGTTTCCGATGACCATACGGTCGTCGTCGTTAATCACCTTGTCGGGGGTCTTGTCGTAGAAGCGCATGTCGCCAGCCTCGAAGTTCTGGTACTCACCGTTGTCCAGCTGCACGCTGTAGCCGGCCTCCTGGGCCTCCTCGGTGTTCTTGAAGACGCCCTCGGTACGCCAGCCGTAGAACATGCCGAGAGGCTGTCCCACCTCGGTGCGGATGGTGGCTCCGTAGAGGCTGTTCTCCATTGGTTTGTTGTTGTCGGGCAGTGCCGTCACTTCGTTGTGGTAGTGACCTGCCGATGCGCCTACCTCCCAGGAGAAGTCCTTCAGGGCGAGCACCTTGGCATTGACCGTGACGTCGAAGCCCTGGTTCTCCAGCTTGCCGCCGTTGGTCCAGCTCTCGCTCAGTCCGCTGGTCCATGCCAGCTGCCGCAGGGCAAGGAGGTTGGACGTCCAGCTCTTGAAGACGTTGAAGCGTACGCCCAGGCGGTTGTTCATGAAGTTACCCTCCAGACCAGCAGTCAGGCGGCGCGTTGTCTCCCACTGCAGCTCCGTATTGCCGATGTTGCCGAGTGACAAGCCGTCGGCCGTATTGCCGAGCATGTTGTTAGCCACGAAGTAGGTACGTGAAGCCGAGTAGTCGAGGGCGTCGTTACCAGTGACGTCGAAGCCGACGTTCAGACGGAGGTAGTCAATGCCCTTCACACCGGCCAGCCACTTCTCGTTGCTCATCACCCAGGCAGCCTCTACGCTGGGGAAGAGTCCCCACACGACCCCGAAGAGTTTCAGACCGTTAGCCTCGTCACCGAAGCGTGAGGAGGTCTGGGCCGACAGTCCTGCATGGAGGTAGTAGGTCTCGGCGAGGTTGTAGTCAGCCAGTCCGTACCATGTTATCTCACGCGTCTTGCTGTCAGCACCGTCGGTGGTCTTGAATTTCAGTGAGCCGCTCATGTTCGGCTGCTTGTCGTTCGGGGTGTCGTAACCCTTCTGGGTCAGCAGGCTGTACTCGTTGCTGACGTAGCGCACGCCACCGGTGACTCCCACCAGATGCTTGCCGTAGCGGTGCTGCCATGCCACACGGGTGTCGCTCTGGATGGCCGTCTGACGGGAGGCGAGGCTCTGTGCGATGTTCTTCAGCCAGGCATTCTCCTCGAGACCCTTCACCGTGAACTGGGGCACACCCAGCTGCGGCAGGTAGTAGTTCTCGTTGGTGTTGACCAGCGTCATCACGAAGTGCTCACTGACGGAGAGACTCTTGTTAATCTGGTACTTCGGCGTGATGGCGAAAGTGATGAGACGGTTACCGAAGGAGTTACGGTTCTTTCCCTCACCGTTCTCCAGGATGGAGACAGGGTTGGCCAGGCGTCCCTTGTTCTGGAACATGCCCTCCAGGTAGTCGTCAGCCTCGGCCAGGTAGTGGCTGCGGTTGCCGTACTTGTCATAGGCATACTGTGAGAGGAAGGGTGACTTGGCCAGAGCCAGGAAGCCCGGTGCAGTGATAACACCGTCCAGGGGGTCGGCGGGTGCGCCGTCGTCACGGAGCGAGCGGTCAACGTCACTGTAGGAGGCGTCGAAGCGGATGGTGAATCCGCGGAACACCTCGATGTCGGTGTTCAGGCGCATATTGAAGCGCGAGAAGTCGTTGTTCTTCAGCGTGGCGTTACCCAGTGCATAGCCTACGGAGAGGTTGTAGGAGGCGACGGCGTCACCACCCTGCACGTTGATGCCGTAGTTCTGGGAGAAGGCGTTGTCGTAGACGAGGCTCTTCCAGTCCGTGTGGTTATGGTACTGGTTGTAGTAGAAGTTCGCCGGGTCCGTGTTGAGGTACTTCATACCTGCCATCGAGGTGGTCTTCGTGGCCAGCATCTCGGTGGTGTACAGGCGGTACTCGGCGGCCGTCATCATCTGCGGCAGCCGCGGCTCCATCTCGTAGCGTCCGTTGATGGTCACGTCAATCTTCGTAGCCATGGACTTGTTGCGCTTGGTGTTGATGAGGATGACGCCGTTGGCACCCTTGGCACCGTAGAGGGCCGTACCGTTCTTGATGACCTGTACGTTCTCGATGTCGTTGGGGCTGAGGTTAGCCAGCAGGTTGTTATAGTAGCCGTCATGGACGAGCGTTCGGTCGTACTGCATGTCCATGAGCACGCCGTCAAGCACGATGAGCGGCTGTGCGTTGGCGTTCAGGGAGTTCAGTCCCCCGATGAACATGACGTTGCCCAGTCCGGCCACTCCGCTGCGTGAGGAGGCGTGGATATCGGCTCCCAGCTGCTGTCGGACGAGCGGGTCGATGCCGAACTCCGACGTGTTGTCAAACTGTGTGGCTTTACTACTCAGCGTGGCGTCGGTAGTACGGTTGTACTGACTGCGGAAGGCGTCCAGATAGAGGACGGCATCGGCAGTATCGTCAGCAACTGCCTGCTGGTTGAGGTTATAGCCGTCGATACGCATGAGGACGGAACGGGTGTAGGCGGGAGCCTTCAGCTCGTAGCGGCCCTCCTCGTCGGTCATGGTCGAGTAACGGCTGTCGCCATAGGCAGCCACGATGACACCGGCCAGCGGCTTACCCGTACCGGCATCCTTGACACAGCCCTTGACGGTCTTCATCTCTTGCTGTGCTGCCAGTGAGCCTGTCGCCAGCAGCATCATTGCGATAAGGATATGCTTTTTCATTCTTCTTCGGTTTTAGGGGTACGGGGTCTCAGGTAGATGCAGTCGAGGTACATCTCACGGCTGTACTTCTTGTTCTCCAGCGTGGGGTTGATGGAAATTGCTATCTTCAGCGTCACCCTCTGGTTGGTTGTCGATACCTTGTTACAAGCAGGGAAGTGGAAACCTTCCTTCAGCACCACAGTGTCAACCTTCAGCGGGTCGTTCTTGAACTGCTTGGCACCGAAAGTCTCAGTCTTCGTGGCACCCTTCTCATCGAAATAGGTCAGCGTGGCCTTGAACTTGTTGGGGAGGATATCGTCGGTGATGCCATTGACAGACTTAGGCAGCAGCACGACACAGATGTCGTAGTCGCCGGACAGCGTATTGTCAATACGGAAGGTCATATCCCATGCAGAGGTCTTCGATGCCGGGACAATCTGGAGGTAACCGTTCTCCGAGATGCTGTCGGCCACCTGGTAACGGGGGTTATACGAGCACTTCATGGGGTCATAACTGAGAATCATGCCTACACTCTCTCCCTCGGTCCACACCTCCTTGAAGAAGGTGCGCTCCGGTGTGTAGGGCCACTTCGATGTCTGCCAGATGGAGCCGTTGGTCAGCTTCAGTTCGGTAGCACCGTTGAGGATGCCGCCCTCGGCGTACGGCTCGTAGAAGACATGGTGCTCGGGCTGCTTGTAGCGCATGCGCTCACCCGTCCATCCCTTCTTCATCTTGACGTAGGGTACGGAGCACAGCGAGTCTTCAGGTGAAGGCTGCTCGTTCATGTTGAACACGGCGTCGTCCAGCAGGGCACGCATGGTCCAGTACTGCTGCAGGGAGTCGCCCTTGTTGACGTCAGAGGCATAGACGAAGTACTTGGACGTCTCCTCCCACACGCGGTTCCACTCGTCCTCGGTGGGCACCACCATCCAGTAGGTAGAGTCTTCCTGGTTGATGTAGCCTATCTGGTCCAGCATCTTGTTCTGCAGGTAGAAGACAGAGTCCACATAGTGCTTCACACCGTCTATCATACCGTCAGAGACGGAGGCACTCTCATAGAACTTATACTGGGTGTATCCGTTCAGGAACTCACCAATCTTCTGGTACTCTCCCATATCGGTGAGGGCCTCGAAGATGTTGGGCTTGAAGGGCACCTGTGTCTCGGTAATATGGAGCACGCCGTTGGAGGCACGGATGTTAGGTTCTTCGATGACGACATCGTCCACCATGCCGCCACCCATCTGGGCATGCTTGCCGTTGAGCAGCAGGATGCTCTTGGTGTCGTCGGTCATGGAGCAGATGTTACGCGACAGATGGTTCTGAATGAACGTTGTAGCGACGGCGGAGTCACCCTTGTAGGTCTCTACCTTTTCCAGCAGGGCATCGACGTCGAAGGTACCGTTGACGGGTGCCATGACGGTGAACGACTGGTCGCCGTTCAAGAGGTCGGCATAGCTGACGGAGGACTTCTTGCGCTGACGAGTCATCTTGGTCTGTTCCAGCACCTTGCTGAAGTCGCTCAACTGCGGGTCGGCCTTGATGAGCTGCCACAGCGTGGCTCCTCCTACGCTGTTGCCTTCAGCGTCGGCAGCCTCCCCGTAGTGGTCGTCCCAGTCGGAGCAGGCGGTGAGGGCTGCGCCCATCGCGCAGCCTACCAGGCCTGTCAGGAGGATGTTTTTGATATTCTTAGGTATCATATTGTTTTCTTGTTTATTGTTTCACATTGATGTCTCTTGGCTGTACTCTTTAGAACGGATCCTCGGGAACAGTTCCGGCATAGATGCCCTTCGGGCACAGCTCGATGTAGTCGAACGACCAGTAGCGCATGGGGTCGGGGATGACCTGACGGAAGCGCAGCTTATAAGTCTGTCCCTCTTTCAGCTTGTGCGTGGTGAGGATACGGCGCAGCGTTCCCTTCCATTCCTGGCGGCGCATAGGTGTGCTGCCACCCATCTTCCAGCAGGCCGGGCCCTTCATGTAGCCACGGTTGTGCATACTCTTGTCGTTGATGATGTCCTCCTCGTCGCGGTTGGCAATGTTCTCGGCCTCGGTGACGTCGTCTTCCCAGCCGATGGTAGGATCACCGCCGTACCTACGGAGGTCGACGGGAATGCCGCAGGCCTCTCCGTTCAGATAGACCTGGACGATACCGCGCTCATCACCGCAGGTGTAGCCCAGACGAATCTCGTACATGTCCTCCGGAACCGGCGGCAGACGGAAGGTGACGTCGAAGATGCCGCTGATACAGACGGCGTTGCCCTCGAAGGAGTTCCAGTAGTCCACGTCACTGTGTACACCGACGAAGGTCTGCTCAGAGAACTCCCAGTCGGTGAGGAAGCCGCGCTTGAAACCAGTCAGCAGACCGGGGTTACCCTTGTCGCCGATGGCATTCTGGTTCATGAAGTCCGGGCTCAGGCGGGTGGCATCGATACGGATGCGGCAGTTGAGCACCTCATCACGAACGGTCGGCGTATAGGCGATGATGTCGTGCAGGTAGTGGTAGATACCGTTCTTCGACTGTTGGGTATTGCTGGGGTTGATGACCTTCGACTCCTCGGCAGTGAAGACACGGCTGCCCTTTACGGGGTAGGTCTTTCCTGTACGCTTACTGTTAATCCACAGGCCCTCGGTATTGGAGGAGATGCGGAGCATGGTGTTGGGACACATGGTCTCGTAGAAAGCCTCGGGGTCACAGAGGTTCGTGTCCCAGCAGTTCTTGGCACAACCGGCCAGCCACTGGCTGTAGTCACCGTAGCGGGGCAGCAGGTGATAGCTGACGAAGCGGTTCAGCGGGTTCTTGCGGTTGGTGAGGTCGTCGTCGTACTTGCCGGCATCAGCAGGATAGGTCTGGTCGTAAATCTCCTTGGCCTTGGCGGCAAGGTCGTCCAGTGTCTCGATGCCGTACTTCTCCTTGAGGATGGAGTCGGTCTCGACGAACATGGTGTAGCGGAAGTAGCGCTGGGCCGGCCAGTAGCAGCGTGTATAGAGGTCGCTACCAGAGGTACAGCGTACCATGCGTCCTTGTCCGTCCTCCGTAGAGTCAACAGCCACGGAATAGGTATCGTCGATGTACTTCATCAGCGAGTCGGCCATGCCGGTAGCCCTCAGGGCCTGGCTGAAGAGCTGTACCTTCGGGTCGGAAGCCAGGATGTCAGAGGCCAGGTCCGAGCTCGGCACGATGACCTTATCTATAATATGTACGACGCCGTTGGTGACAGAGTCGTCGCGCTCCACGAGGCGTGAGCTCTTGTTGACGAAGTAGGTCAGTGCGTTGTGGTTCTCCTCGTCCGTGCCGCTGCTGAGGGTCAGGTATCCGTTGACCATGTTCAGCTTGGGCAGCGTCTGGTTGCCGTAGTCGGTCGTGTAGTAGTCACCGTACTTGATGATGTGCATACGGGAGATGGTGTCACAGCGCTCCTTGTCAGCCAGGAGGGCGTCCAGGCTGCTGTAATCATTCTCGGCCATGTACTGGTCAATGGCACTGTTCGTGGGAGCGAAGACCGTGAACTTTCCGTAGGTGGAAAGCAGGGAGTAGAGTTCTGACTTGTGAAGGATAGCCAGGAACTTGCTGAATTCCCCGTTACGCTCGTCGAGGAATCCCGCAGCGGTGGCCTTCGTCGAAGTGTAGTAGTTGATGGCAATATCGTCCTCATTGTCCGAGCAGGACCAGACAGCACAGACCAGGCACAAGGTGCAGAGGACATATTTGATTTTTGTAATCATAGTTGTTATTCTCATGTTTACTGGTTACTTGGATAATTCGGAATCCTCGCCCTTGAGGAAGGCCGGGTTCTGCTTGAGCAGTATGTTGACCTTCAGCTCGCTCTTGGCGTAGGGGAAGTAGATGATGTTGGGGTCAGCCAGCTTGATCTTGATGGTGTTGCGCTCTTCCTTGTACTTCTGGGCTACCTGGTCGACGAGGTAGTCGTTCTTGCCGTCGCGGCGGGCGACGCGTACCAGGTCGAACCAGCGCTTGCCCTCGAAGAGGAACTCACGGTGACGCTCATCCATAAGGAGTGACTCCATGGCAGCCTTCGTGCCGATGTAGCTATCCTTCTTCAGCAGGTCGCTGTGGCTGGCAGTCATCGACTGACCGTGAGCACGGCGGCTGACGATGTCGATGAGCTTGAAGGCTTCCTCGAAGTCGGCCTGTCTCGTATCGACCTGCGGGTCAGCCGGGTCGTTGACTGCCGGGTCGTTGACTGCCGGGTCGTTGACTGCCGGGTCGCCGTCAGCATCACCGTCCGTGTCGCCTGCGGGAGCATCATCGGTATTACGCTCGATGAGCGCCTCTGCCTTCATCAGCAGCACGTCGCTCAGGCGGTAGAAGATCCAGGGAGAGTAGTCCTCACTGCGCACAGAGCTTGCCTGCTTCAGGTCGTCACGCTTCTGGAGGTTCTTCATCTGGAAGGTCGTATAGTCATAGGCATACTTGCCGATGTTGTAGCGGTTGCCTCCAGCGTCGTACCTGATAGCCTCATACAGGCGGCAGTCAGTCTTGGTGAACACCTTGTTGTCGTCGCCGAAGAGTGCCAGGAAGTCGGGCACGTGCAACTGACCGTTTCTGTTGTTCGAGTTGCCGTAGAAACTGGCCACCCAGTTGTTCTTCGGGTCGGTAGAACTGCCGAAGCGGAGCTCAAAGAGGCTCTCGAAGGAGTTGCCATCACCGAAGATGGCATTGTAGGCGTCGCCGTAGGTGGTTGCACCGGAAGGATTCTCCACTATCATGGGGATGTCGCCGTAGAGCTCGATGTCATCACGGGTGGGGTCCAGTTCCATCATCTCCTTGTACTGGTTGCGCTTGAAGTCGAGCACGAGGTCGCAGTACCTGATGACCTCGTCCCAGTTGCCTTTCCACAGGTTGAGGTCTGCCAGCAGGGCATAGACAGCCACGCGGGTGATGCGGCTGGAATTCAGGTAGGCGTCGCTGGCATCGTCCATCCGATAGCGGCGGACAGCGTCGTCCTTGATTTCCTCCAGGTCACTGATGAGTTTGTCGAGCACCTCGTCAAACGGTGTTGCCGGGACGATGAACTCCTCGGTGTCATCGATGCTGGGACGTGTCACGTAAGGCACGTCACGGAAGGTACGGATGAGGTAGAAGTAGCAGAGGTTGCGGAGTGTCCTCACCTCAGCCACGTGGGCCATCATCTCGTCGTAAGAGTAGTTCGGGTCTTCCTGCTGCACCTGCGGTGCGTAGTAGCAGACGGTGTTGCAGCGGTTGATGACCTCATAGATCTTCGACCAGTTATTGTATGAGTTGGTCTGCAGGATGTTCTCTCTCAGGATGGAGCGCACGTCCTGTCCGGGGTTGTTGCCGATGGTCATGTTGTCGGAGCGGAGCTCACCCCAGAGGGCCAGTCGGTTCAGGCAGTCGGGCTGGGCCAGTGCGTTGTAACAGCTGGCCACGACGCTCTCTACGTCAGCCTTCTCCGTCCAGTAGTTCTCCAGCACCACGTCGTTCATCGGCATAATCTCGAGGAAGTCGTTGCAGCTGGTGGTTGTTGCAGTCAAACCGCAACCTACAGCGAACGAGAGCAGTGTATTCTTGATTCTCTTGGTATTCATAGTTGTCTTTTCTTTTACACGGTTAGAACTGGATGGTGATGCCTCCGGTGAACGACTTGGAACGCGGTGTCTGTGAGTTGTCCGTGGAGATACCGAACGAGCCGTAGCCCACCTCCGGGTCAGAGCCGGAATACTTGGTCAGACAGAAGAGGTTGTTGGCAGAAATATAGAAGTTCAGCTGCGTCAGTCCGAAGCGCTTGAGGAACTTCGGGTCGAAGGCGTAGGAGATCTGCGAGTAGTTCAGTCGGATGAAGGAACCGTCCTCGACGAAGCGGTCGCTGCCCAGGTAGTTGTAGCTCATGGCTCCGTTGGCATTGCGGAAGGCACGCGGGATGTCCGTGATGTCACCCTCTACGCGCCAGCGCCAGTTGACGGCACGGCTCTGGTTGTTGTTGCCGCTCATGTTCTCAGCATTCATGCGGGTCATGTTGACAATCTTGTTGCCATAGCGGAAGTTGAACTGGTTGTTCCAGCTCAGTCGTCCGAAGCGGAGCTTGAAGCCGAAACCGCCGGTAATCTTCGGCAGTGAGGAGCCGAGGTAGACGATGTCCAGTTCGTTGATGGTTCCGTCGTGGTTGATGTCCTCGTAGATGGCGTCACCACCGTAGAACTTGGTGACCCCCTGACCATTGCCTTGGTCGTTCTCAGGTTTGTAGTTGAAGGTCATGGGCTTGGTGAGTCCGTTCTCGTCGAGGATGACCTTGCCGTTGGCGTCGCGTGCCACCGGTGCGTTGGGGCCGCTGACACCCTTGACCTCTGTTGCCGAGTAGTCCGTGTACTGGTAGACGCCCTTATAGCGGAAGCCGTAGATGCTGCCGAGGGGTCGGTTCAGTTCTACGCGGCTCAGGTAGGAACCGTTCTGGTAGTTGAACTCGTTGTTCATGCTGGCCAGACAGGTGGCGTCCATCTTGGTCACCTTGTTGCGGTTGTTGGCGAAGGTGACGTTGAAGTCGGCGGCGAACTTACCTATCTTAATAATGCTGTTACCGTTGAGGTTGAACTCCCATCCGATGTTCTCCATGTCACCGACGTTCTGCTGCGACAGCGTAGCGTAGCCGGAGGAGGAGGGGATGGAGCGGTTGCCCATGAGCAGGTCGGTGGTGTACTGGCGATAGACCTCGACGTTACCGGTGATGCGGTCGTTCAGGAATCCGAAGTCCATACCGACGTTGAAGGTCTCCTTCTGCTCCCACTTCAGTTTCTTCAGACGGATGTTGGCGGGATAGGTGACACCCTGTCCGGCATAGCTCTGTCCGTTGCTGGTGTAGCGGCTGAAGAAGAGGTACTCCTGGCCGGGCTGACGACCCACGACACCCCAGCCGGGACGGAGGGAGAGCATGGAGACGAAGGGCACTGCCTTCTTGAACCACGGCTCCTTGTGAACGTTCCAGCGGAGTGAGAAGGAGGGGAAGTTACCCCAGCGCTTGTCGGCACCGAACTTGGTGCTGCCGTCGCGGCGTACGGTGAAGTCGGCCATGTAGCGTCCCTTGTAGGCATAGTGTGCGGAGAAGGTGAAGTAGATGCTACGTCCCTGTCCGCTGCCGGTGCTCATGCCGGTGACGATGCCCTGTGCAGCAGCACTCTGGATGGAGCCTGAAGGCAGACCCCAGGCGGTGGTGCTCTGCGACGAGGAGTTGTTGCTGTTGAGCTCACCACGGAGCAGCATGCTCAGCATGTGGTCCTTGTTCTTGAAGGCGGGCACGAAGGTCAGCGAGTGACGGGTGGTGATGCCCAGGTTCTTGTTGGCGTTGGACGTCGTCTTGTTGGCCTCGTGTTTAGAGTCGTTCCATCCGTTGACGATGAGCGACAGCGGCATGAAGGTCTCCGAGTAGTTGTTGGAGATGGAGAAGACGACGTTGCCCTCATAGTCCAGGCGGGTCTTCTCCTCTTCCATGCCGAGGAGGCGGTAGCGGAGTTTGAACTCCGGGTGGATGTCGTAGTTGGTGGAGTTGTTCTTGGCCAGGTGAGCCACTGCCAGCGGGTTCTTCAGCCCCATCTGGTCCTCGAGTGCGGTGTGTGTGACACCGCCATTGGTGGTCAGCGGCGGCATGTTGTAGTACTGTCCGACGATGTCGTTGCCGTACTTGTCCTCCTCGTAGATGGAGAGGTTCGGCATGCGCCTGTAGGCAATGCCGAGCAGTCCTTCTGCGTTCTGGTGGTTCTTGGTGTAGGTCAGCGAGATGTTGGTCTCAATCTTGATGCGGTCGCTGACGAAGTAGTCCAGGTTGACGCGGGAGGAGAAGCGGTCGAGCTGCTGCTCGATGATGGAGCCTGTCTCGTGGTCGTAGCCGGCACCGATGCGGAAGTTGGCCTTCTCACCGCCGCCGCTGAGGGCGAGGGAGTGGTTCTGGCGCCAGCCGGTCTGCTTGACGGCCTTGATCCAGTCGGTGTTGTCGTTGTACATGTTGTACTCGGAGAATCCCGTCTTCTTGTAGCTGATTTCGGGAATGTCACTGGCCACGTCACTCATGGCGGGGTTGTAGTACTCTTCCTTCAGCAGCATGGTGTACTCGTTACCGTTGAGCATCTTGTAGCCCTCGGGCTGGTAGGTACCGGTGAGTCGGAAGGTGTAGGAGACGCGTGTCTTGCCGCGTGCACCGCGCTTGGTCTTGATCTCGATGACACCGTTGGCACCCTGGGAGCCCCAGATGGCGGTGGCGGCAGCATCCTTGAGGACGTCGATGCTGGCGATATCCTCGGGGTTGACGTTCAGCAGCGTTGCGAAGCTCTCCTCGTTGGCGTTCTGGAAGTCGAAGTCGTCGGTATTGGCGGAGAGCACGTTACCGTCGACGACGATGAGGGGGTTGCTGGAACCGTTGATGGTCGAGACACCACGCAGACGCATGGACGAGCCTTTACCGAGGTCACCGCCCATGACGATGTCCAGACCGGCGATACGTCCCTGCAGGGCCTCGTCGACGGTGGTGATGGCCAGTCCCTCGAACTCCTTCATGTCGATGGTCTGACGTGCGGTGGAGATCTCATCCACGGGAATCTGCAGACCGGAGCTCTGTGTACGGCGCTTCGAGGTGACGGTCACCTCCTTGATCTGGGTGGCGTCCTGCATCTTGATGGCGAAGCGGGTCTTGTTGATGGGGAGGGTCTGCGTCTTGTAGCCTACGTAGGAGACGCGCAGCTTGTCCTTCGGGTTCTTCAGCTTGAACGAGAAGTTACCGCTCATGTCCGTCTGGGCCGAGGCCACGATACGGTTGGCGGCGTCTATCTCGACGACATTGGCCATCATGACGGGACCGAAGGCATCGGTCACCGTACCCGTGATGATGTCGCCGACTTTCTGGGCCTGGACCGACTGCGGGGTCAGCGCAAGCAGACACCAGCCGACCAGGGCGAATATAGTTGTCTTCATTGTTTTCATAGCGTTATTCAATACTTAGTTGCAATCATCAGGGGCTTATCAATGAGGTGGATGACGGCCGACGAGGTCGTTTCCAGATTGTTTGCGCTGGTACGGTCAGTACTGTTGTACTGGTACTCACGGGCCATGAGGTTGTAGGGTCCGCTGGTGAGCACCTTGCGCGGAGCATTGCCGGCCTCGTCCTGCAGGTAGAGCGTGCCCTCCTTCTCGGTGACTCCGATACGGTAGAAGCGGCGGCTCTTCCCGTTCATGGCTGCCGTCTCGTAACGGGTCTCTCCATCACCTTCCTCCTTGATTTCCTGGTCGGTCTTGTTCTTGCCGTCAACGAAGAGGGCGTTGTCCTGGATGTGGTACTTCAGGAAGTCGAGAATCTTCGTAGAATCGGCCGTGGCCTTGGCGTAGTCGCCGGCAATCTTGTCGTTCTCCACGTCGTCCCAAGAAGGCAGCAGCCCCTTGTTGTAGAGTTCCTGGATGCCTTCGTTAGACGGTGCATAGATGGTGTAGTGGTAGGTATTGAAACAAGAAATGTTCGTACGCGCACAGGCAAAGCGTGTGGAGTGGATTTCCTCGTAGAGTCCGCTGCCGTCCAAGAGATCCTCGAAGAGCGAGAACTCGGGGTAGCGCTCAAGCTGGTCCTTGACACTCATGCGGGTGCCCATGATGGGTTCTCCCTCCAGCACGTACACCTTACCGTTACCGCCGTTGGTCTGGTCGTAGACGCGGGTGACGGGGATGGGGTTGCCTTCGTTGACCTGGAAGCTGCCGGAGACGGTCATGCCGTCAGCACCGAGGGAGGGGTTGCTCACCTTGATTTCCGTTCCGTTCTTGGTACGGTAATAGGTCTTTCCGTCCTCGACGTTGCCTACGACGATGTGGGTCTCGAGGATGTCGCGCAGACGGTTCTCAATCATATAGTCGTCGCGGCACTCGTCGATGGAGTCGCCCACCATGTGGGTGGTGAGGTCGTACTTCCAGCGGCTGGCCCACACCTTGGTCTGCTTCGTGTCGTAGTAGAACTTCCAGAGCTGTGTCTGTCCGCGTCCGTAGGTGACGGGGTCGATGTACTGCAGCATGCCCTTGTTCAGGGGGATGAAGAAGCTGTAGTAGGAGTTGAGCGAGTTCAGGTAGAAGTCGTACTGCATCTTGTTGACGGCCCAGTTGATGATACGCATGTTATCGTTGATAAGTGCGGGGCAGAGGACGCTGATGTAACGGGTGGGCGAGTAGACGTGGTTGGTCATGTAGACGGCACCGTTACAGGCGAGCCATACCGAGTCGATGTGCTCCTTGGAGACGCCCATGGGGTCGTTGGCATCGTTGAGGATGTCCTTGAACTTCGAGGGGACGCCGTAGGAGATGATGGAGGTCTTCATGTTGTTGTTGAGCAGGGCGACGATGACGTTGTCGGGAACGTTGTCCCAGGAGCCGTAGCGGTCCTTGAGCACCTTGCCGGCACCGTTGTTCCAGTACTCCTCCATGGCCTCGTTGCTGGGGGCCATGATGAAGGCCATGTCGCGCTGGAGGGTCTTGTTGCCGGAGCCGTTCTCCCACTGTCCTGCGTAGTAGGCGTTCCATTCGGGGTCGAACTCCAGCACCTCGTCCTCGGCCAGCTTGCCGCCGTCGGGGAACTCGACGAGGAGTCCTTCCTTGCCTTCCTCACCCTGCGACTTCTTGGAGAGGAAGCGCTTCTGGTAGACGGTGTCCACGGCGGCGTCGTACATCTGGTTGTACTTCATCGTCGTAGACCCTTCGGCCTCGGGGTGACGATCGGGATAGGGTGCGCAGAAACGCTCCAGGAGGTGGTTGAAGAGGCTGACGTCCTTCTTCTGTGCCATCAGCTCGGCCATGTTGGGCAGCTGGGTGACGACTTCCTCCATCTTGTGGATGAAGCCGTTGGAGCAGCGGATGTTGCCCTCCTCGACGCTGACGCCGTTGACGCTGACGTCACCGGCCTCGCGCTTCGACTTGTAGTTGAAGAGGAAGTCGTAGTCGTCGTTGGTGATGCGCTTGTTGGTGAGCATCTTCTCGACGAAGTGTACCATGGGCACCTTCGTGGCGTCGGTCATGATGACCATGGGCTTGCCGGCCTCGCGGTGACGCTGCCACAGACGGGTGTCCGGCATGTCCTCGGGCATGAGGATGCGGACGGTGTCCAGCGGGTCGACGGACGTGTAGCGGCGCAGGCACTCACCGTTGAGGGGTGTCTTGTCGGTGGCATTGTCCGCTGCCTGCACATTGGACAGGCTGGCCAGCTGCATGGAGTTGTCGAGCATGCTGCCGAAGAGCAGTAGGCGCTTCTGCGTTTCCGACAGGTCGCCATAGCCCTTGACGCCCCAGTTGTTGTTCTTGAAGAAACGCTCGTAGGCTGCGTCATCGGCCACGAACATCGTCTTCGAACCAGTCACTGCCAGGACGTCCCGGTAGTCCAGCTCATCAATCAGCCGCACCGTGTTCTTGTAGTTGCCCTTCTCGACGAGCCAGTTATAGATGCTCGACCCCCAGTTCTCGGGGAGCCGCTCATCCAAATCGTAGTCGTCCTTGCAAGAAGTGAAACCGGAGCCACAGGCAGCGAGCACACCGATAGCCAACAGCCATTGGCGGCCTCGTTTCCAAGATTGTCTTTTGGTTTTCATACGTTTGAATTTGGATTTATGATTTTTGTTGCTTGTTATTGGCGTAAAATTGCGATGCAAAGATACGCATTCTTCGCGCGTAAGGCATTCACGTATGTCCGTTAGGCTTTTCTGTACGTTTATTTTTATTCACAAGCGTTTCACATTTTTTTGTTTTTGTCTCAATAAACGTGAAAAGAAGGCGGGGACGCCCTTTTCGGGGGCATCCCCGCCAACGGGAAGGACTACTCCGGCCGTGCCGCGGCACGTCAGATGGAGGAACGGGAACTGACGCTCATGGTCAGATGCAGGAGGTAACGCCGAGCGTGGTGCTGATGGCGGTCAGTACGGTGATGGCTATCTGAAGCACCACCGACCAGAAGGAGTTTTTCTGTAGCATAG
>CAMHIM010000001.1 GCA_946185225.1 uncultured Prevotellaceae bacterium | reverse complement strand
GTCCGCGACGACCACGTCATCATGACCTGCGACAAGTACGGCATCGCCATGACCTTCACCGGCGTCCGTTTGTTCCATCACTAACCCTGGCCCCGGCATAGAGCTCATAGCTCGCCTAGACAATCTAGAAAACCTAGCCTATCTAGAACATCTAGAAAGTCTAGCCAGCCTAGAAAACCAAAAGCAATGGAAGACGATTTCCAGTCCATTCTCGAAAACGGAATCTCCTTTGGCCGCGGCGGTGGTCCCCAAAAAGAAGGCGACAAAGTCAAGACCAAGGCGAAGAAAAAAAAGTACATTACCGGAGCCCACGGCAGCGGCTCGGCCCGTCAAAAGGCCAAGTACCGCCAGCAACGTGCCAACCGACATAAGAAATAAGCATACTGCCTTATCCGTCCAACCGGCATAAGAAACAAGGCAACTGCTTTATACACCCAATCGGCATCTTTCACTTCGGAAAGATGCCGATTTTTATTAGTTCCGCCAAAAATCAAAGTTGATTAGCAATAAAACAAGCAGATTATTTAACCTTTGTTTACAGAAAATATCTAACTTTGCACCGTACTATACAAACTACTCAATAATCTAACATCAGCATAAACTATAATATTCTATAATAATGATGAGAAAAAGCACGCTAACCCTAGTCTGTGGTCTACTGATGGCTACAGCCTTTGTGTCATGCCAGGACATTACCGACGACGACCATTATGCTCCACCGAGCTGGTTGAAAGGTAATGCCTGGGAGGTCTTGCAAAAGGATGGCAACTACAACAGCTTCCTCAAGGCCATCGAACTTACCGGTTACAAACCCATTGTCAACGGGCAGAGCATCATGACCGTTCTCGCCGCCAGCGACAACGCCTGGAAGTCCTTTCTTCAGCAGGAAGGCTATTCTTCTGTTGACGAGATGTACGCACAAGATCCAGATCTGCTGAAGAAAACCGTGGCCTATCACCTGATGTACTACGCCTATGACTGGGACAAGATGATCAATTTCCGTCCTACCGAGGGCGATGGTGCCACTGCTGAAGACAAGGCCGTCAACGCCGGCATGTACTATAAACACCGCACTCACAGCAGCGACGACATGGAACAGATGTCCGGCAAGCTCAACGGCCGCGATACCACCGTCACCATCTATCACTACGAGCGATTCCTGCCTGTGTTAAGCAACAAGTTCTTCGATACCAAAGGCATCGACGCAGCCAACAACTACCAATACTTCTTCCCGGAAAGCCAGTGGAACGGAGGCAGTAAGTTCAACGCCGCCAATGCCAATGTCACCGATGCCAGTGCCAACGTCACAGACAACGGCTACCTCTACCATGTTGACCAGGTCATCCGTCCATTGGAGACAATCTACAAGACCCTCCAGCAGAACCCCAACTACAGCGATTTCCTCAGTCTTTACGATACCTATAAGGAATTCACTGAAGCCGCATCGGAAACCAGCGAGAAGGTTGGCAAGAAGGTTTACACTCTGACTCATGGCACCCTGCCCAACATTGCCTGCGAGTGGCCTGTCTCTGACTACCGCAAGATGGCAGAGCTTTCCAGCACCGCCTATAACATCTTTGCCCCCTCCAACCAGGCCATTGCCCAGTTCTTCCAGAACTATTGGACCAAAGAGGGCGGTTACGAGAAGCTTGATGACCTTGACCCGCTTATCATGCAATACTTCATCATGCAGTCCTTTGCCGCCGGAAAATCCCCAGTATTCCCGGAAGAAATCAGCAAGGGACAAGTGGAGACGACCTATGGCACCCCTATTACCATCAATCCTGATGACGTCGATGACCGTCTGTTCTGCGAGAACGGAGTTGTCTACGGTATGAACGACATGGAAGCTCCCGCCATCTTCTCTTCTGTCGTTGGACCTGCCTTCAACGATTCCATCTACCAGTACTATCTCTACACTCTTGACAAGAGTGAATTGATGCTGTCACTGGCATCCAACAAGGCGGAATTCGTTACCCTCATGCCCACCAACAAGCAATACCGCCAGAGCAATCCCTCCATGCGTGTCAACAAGACCATCTTAGGTAATGTCCTGGAGGTCAACGGTGAAGACGGTTTCGCAGAGATGGGAACCAGCATGGCCCGCGACATCGTCAATCTCCATGTTGCTGCCAACATTTCCGAGTTGAAGAGTGAGGGTACACAGGTCATTCCCACCAACGCCACCTTCAGTTACTGGTATATCAAGGACGGAAAGATAACGACCAACACGCTCTTCAACAACCTGCTCACGCCTACATACACTGATGACCCGTTCGTGGAGTTCCACGAAATTCAGAACAACGGCAAGTCCTGGAGCAACGGCCGTTCCTACTCTTATGACAGCGAGGAGGTCTTCACCACAGCCGAGAGTACAGAACTGGAACGTCTGCTGGCCATCGGAAACGATGTCAACTACCCCTATTACCTCTTCTCACAGCTGTTGCAGAAATCCGGTCTTGCCGACACGAAGAACGGCATGCTGCCCTCACTTGCCAGCGCAGGCAACCGCCTTATCGTCTTCGTGCCCACCAATGATGCCATCCGCAACAACCTGAGCAAGATTCCCGGTACCGCTAAACTGTCTATTGCCTCTAATGGAACTCTTAGCGGAACACCTACCACAGCTCAGAAGAGCGAACTGGCCAACTACTTGCGCAACTACTTCATCTCGTCACTGATGAACACCATCACCAGCTACCCATACCCCGGTTCCGACTTTAACGGCACCTTCCTTGCCATGAACGGCAACAATGTGGAAATAGAGAACGGCAACAGTCTCAAAGTAAAGTTGGAAACCTCTGACAATCAAGTAAGCGTCAGCAACCAATTCTACTGTCTGCCCTTCGTCTTCAGCGACGGCTGCATGCAGTTCATCGACGGTATTCTCGAATAAACACTGAACACCATGAAGCAAAAGATATATACGATAATGATAATGCTGTTATGCTCGGTGAGCATGATAGCCCAGAACAAGGTCATCACGGGTACCGTCAGCGAAGTGCTGGGCAGTTCCAAGGAGCCCATCATGGGTGCCAACGTCGTGCTGGTCAACTCCCAGGGACGCTATGTCCGCGGTGCCGTCACCGACATGAACGGTAACTATAACCTGCAGGTACCTGCTGACTCCAAGAACCTGAAACTCAAGGTGACCTATATCGGCATGAAGCCGCAGACTGTCAACTATACGGGGCAGACCCACCTGAACTTCACCCTTGAGAACGCCGCCACCGTCAAGGAAGTCACCGTCACCGGTCAGCGCGGCAGCCGCGACCCTATGGGTATCTCACGCATGGAACAGACCTCTTCTGTTCAGAAGCTTGACCTATCCGAGATTGTCGAGACTTCTCCCGTCACTTCCGTTGAGGAGGCCCTGCAGGGACAGATTGCCGGTCTGGACATCAGCCTCGGCGGCGACCCGGGTGCCAGCAGCAGCATCCGCATCCGTGGTACCAGCTCGCTCTCTTCCAGCAATGAGCCGCTCATCGTCATCGACGGTGTACCGCAAGAGGTCGACATCAGTGACGACTTCAATTTCAGCACGGCAAATGCCGAGGATTTCGGTGCCCTGCTGAATATCGCCCCCGCCAACATTGAGAGCATCGAGGTCCTCAAGGACGCCTCCGCCACCGCCATCTATGGCACTAAGGGCGCCAACGGCGTCCTGCTCATCAACACCAAGCGTGGTGCCATGGGTAAGACAAAGTTCTCGTTCTCCTCAAAGTTCACGTTCAAGCAGGAGCCGGAAAGCATCCCCCTGCTCAATGGAGCCCAGTACGTGTCACTAATGCAGGACGAGTTGTGGAACGCCGCCAATGCCAAAGGTCTGGGCAGTGCCTCTAACGAGATGGACATGCTGTTCAACAACGCTGAACTGAACTATGACCCCACCTACCGCTATTACGACGAGTACAATGTTGATACCGACTGGCTGGAGGCAGTGAAGCGCAATGCCATCATCACCGACAACAACTTCTCCATGACGGGCGGTGGTGAGAAAGCCGTCTACAAGCTTAACCTCGGCTACTACGACGAACAGGGTACCACCCGGGGAACCGGCGTACAGCGTCTGTCGGCCGGCATGAAGATTACCTATAACTTCAGCGACCGCCTTCGCGTGCGTACCGATTTTAATTTCACTAATACCAACAAGGACGCCAACGTGCTCAGCAACGCCCGCTCCATCGCCATGAACAAGATGCCGAACCTGAGTCCCTACTACATCGACGATGTGACAAAGCAGTCCACAGGCGTCTACTTCACTCCGGAGTCAGACTTCCAAGGAGGCTACAGCAGCAACTACAACCCCGTTGCCATGGTCAACGAAGGCTACAACAAGACGACACAGCGCAACGAGAAGATGACCATCACGCTGGAATACGACTTCCCCTTCCACCTGCAGTATCAGGGCTGGGTATCCATGAACATGACCACCACGAAGAACAAGAAGTTCCTGCCTCTGGAAGCCACCGGCGTACTGTGGAACAACAGCAACGCCAACCAGTCGACCGATGCCACCAGCGATGCCTTCTCCCTGCAGACAGAGAACAAGCTCATCTATAACAACACCTTCGCTGAGAAGCACAAGATTATTGCTACCGCACTCATGAAGACTGCCGACAGTCAGAGTTTCAGCTATTCCAGCGTCACCCGCGGCAATGCTTCGGCAAACCTGAGCGACCCCGTGGTAGGCAGTGTTGTAGCATCTTCCGGCTCAGGCAACTCCGAGCGCCGTTCCGTGTCACTCATCGGCCAGGCCGTATACTCCTTTGACAACCGCTACGTGCTGCGCGGCACTATCAACTACGAGGGCAACTCCACGATGGGTAAGTCGAAGCGCTGGGGTACCTTCCCTGCCTTCGGCGCAGCCTGGAACATCGACCAGGAGCACTTCTGGAGCGATGCCATCAAGCAATGGCTGAATACCGCCAAGCTGCGTCTGGGCTATGGATGGAGCGGTACTTCTCCTTCTGGTGCCAGCATCTACCTCGGTGCCTACAAAAGCCTTGGACAGTATATGAACATGTCTGCCATCGTACCCGACCGCATGCAACTTGACAACCTGAAATGGGAGACCACGCGTGAGATGGACTTCGGTATTGACCTGCGCCTTTTCAACAAGCTCAATGTCACCTTCGACTACTACGACAAGGAGACCAGCGACATGCTTCTCAAGGACACGTCACTGCCAGTCACCACCGGCTACTCGTCGGTGAAGTACATCAACTCCGGCAAGATGTCGAACAAAGGCATTGAGCTGCGCTTTGACTATGAAGTTTTTCGTAACAAGGACTGGACCGTTTCCGTCAATGCCAACGTCAGCCGAAACATCAACAAGGTCAAGGAGCTGCCCAGTACCTGGAAGTACGAGAACTACAGCTTCGGCAACGGCAACTATGCCCTGCGAATTGTTGAGAATGCTCCTGTCGGAACCTTCTACGGCTACCGCTACCTGGGTGTCTACCAGAACACCGAGGAGACCTATGCCCGCAATGCCGCCGGTGACGTCATGTATGACTGGCAGGGTAAGGTCATTACCATGAAGAACGGAACCGAACAGGTGTACCCCGGTGACGCCAAGTACGAGGACGTCAACCACGACGGTGTCATCAACGAGAACGATATAGTCTACCTCGGCAACGCCAACCCGAAGTTCTTTGGCGGCGGCGGTTTCCAGGTGCGCTGGAAGTACTTCACGCTGACTACCTTCTTCTATGGACGCTATGGTCAGAAAGTCATCAACGGGGCACGTATCAACCTGGAGAACATGCGTGGCAAGGCCAATCAGTCAACCGCCGTCCTGCACCGCTGGCGCAGTGAGGGTGATCAGACCGACATTCCGCGCGCCCTCTACGGCATGGGATACAACTACCTCGGCTCCGACCGTTTCGTCGAGGATGCTTCCTTCATCCGTCTGAAGACCCTCTCACTGAGTTTCAACTGCCCGAAGAACTGGCTCAAGAATCTCGGCATCACCCGTCTGAACATCTTTGCCACTGGCTACGACCTCTTCACGTGGACTGACTACAAAGGACAGGATCCGGAGGTCCGCATGCCCTCTCCTACCAGTCTTGTCAAGGACACTGCAACGACACCTGTATCAAAGCGCTTTGCCTTCGGCGTAAACCTCGACTTCTAAAGAACCTACGATTATGAAACAGAAATATATCAAGCTTATCTGCGCTATATGCGTCATCTGCGGTCTTACGTCTTGCAACGACTGGTTGGACATCCTGCCCAACAACGAGCAAGTGACAGACGAATATTGGAAGTCCAAGGAGGACGTCGAGGCCGTCATCGCATCCGGCTACTACTATATGCGTCAGTGCGTCCCCAACTACATCAAGTGGGGAGAGCTGCGCGGCGACGCCATCTATACCACCAATGGCAGCGACAGCAAACTGCAGGACTTCAACATGACCCCCAGCAATTCGCTCTGCGACTGGTCTACGGTCTATAAAGTCATCGGACTGGCCAACTCCATCATCCACTACGCTCCTGGCGTCAAGGATGACACCTACTATTCCGCCATCCGCAACAGCCACCTGGCCGAGGCCTACTTCATGCGAGCCTACAGCTATCTGCTGCTGGTCAAGAACTACAAGGAAGTTCCTCTGGTACTGTCAGCCTACGTCAACGATAAAGCCTCGTTCGACATGGCTAAGTCCTCTGAGGAGAAGGTTGTTGCCCAAATCAAGAAAGACGTCAAGAGCGCCCTCGCTACAGGTGCTGCCAAGGGCATCTATGAAGAGGATTGGGCTACGAAGGGCCGTGTCACGAAGTGGGCACTCTACGCTCTGATGGCCGACGTCTGTCTGTGGAGCGAGGACTACGACCAGTGCATCGAGTACTGCGACCTCATCCTCAACGCCACCGACACCTTCCGTCCGGTATTCATGTCGAACACAGCCGACTGGTATACTATCTTCTATCCAGGCAACTCCAATGAGAGCATTATGGAGCTGAACTGGGATCAGGCAACCTACCAGCAGCCCGATAACTTCAGTTCGTCCCTGTTCTCCAACGCCACGTCGTCTGCAGTGCTGCGTCCTACCCTTGCTGCCGTAGAGAAGATGCGTACCGAGACCACTGAAGTCAGCACGCTCAACGGAGGCATCCAGGACGGACGCATCGGACGTATGCTCCTCTGCACCTACATCCCGGAAGGTTCTGACGCCAGCTGGCCGACAGCTAATCAGTTCTACATCTGGAAGTACCTGCTTAGCGATGCTGCAGCCAACTCTACCAGCGGCCGTCGTGCCAATCAGGACGCTAACTTTATCCTGTACCGCGTGGCCGAAGTCATCCTCATGAAGGCACAGGCACTGACCATGAAAGGTGAGAGTTACTGGCAAGAGGCTGTTGACCTGGTCAACAAGATTCGCAACCGTGCCGGTCTGGAAGACTATGACGTCAACGTTGCCGATCTGGACGAGCTGACGCTCTTACAGGAGATTCTCGACCAGAAGGAGATGGAGTTCATGGCCGAGGGCAAACGCTGGTACGACCTGCTTTGGTTCGGCCGCATCGGTGACAGCAAGTACAAGACTCAGTTCATCAACATGATTCTTGAGGCCAACCAGACTACCAACAAGAAGTGGATTCTCTCCGTACTGCAGAATCCTGACGCCTGGTACATGCCGTTGCCGCAAGCCGACATCAACAACAACAAACTGTTGATACAGAACCCGTACTACGCAACCACCAAGTAACAGAAAGGAGAACTATTATGAAAATATATAATAAGGTAATAGCATTTGCAGCAGCCATCACCCTGCTGACGGCATGCGACAAGGATGTCTTCGACATCAACAGCGACCCCTTCAAGGGCCAGAGCTACAACAACGAGTTGCTTCTGTCGCCCATTTCCACCTTCCTTACCGAGCAGAACGGCTTTGGAGAGTACGTCAAGCTGCTCCGCTATGCGGGAATGTTCGACGCCCTTAACCAGTCAACCGCCGGTGTGAAGTTTACGGCTTTCGTCCCCAACGACGACGCCATGCAGGAGTTCTACCAGCGTCGCGGAGTAAGCAGCATGGAAGAGCTGGGCAAAGCCTACGCCCGCCAGTTTGTGCTCTACCACACCGTCAACACCGACTCCATCCTGCCCGAAAAGTTCGTCCAGCTGACCAGCGTCACTAACCTGACGGGCGATGAGCTGTCTGTTGAGATTGACTCCGAGCACGCCGGCGAAGCTACCCTCAATGGTGAGGGACGGGTTGTCGAGATGGGGCTCAGCGCCTTCAACGGAAAAATCTACGTACTCTCCTCGGCCATGACGCCGCTTGTGGAGACCGCCTACGACCGTGTGGTGGAGGCCGGTAACTTCAACATTATGCAGCAGGCTTTGGTGGCAACAGGATGGGACGAGAAACTAAGTATCATCGTCGACACCACCTACAATCAGGACCATCAGCGTATCATCACTCATTACTACTACACCCTGCTCAATGTCTCTGACGAGACCTTCGGCAAAGCCGGCATCAGCAGTTTCGATATGCTCAAGTCCAAATTGCAGCAGGACGACCAGCGAGGCCTCACCGTCGACTCGCTGCTGCGTGAATACGTAGGCTACCACATTCTGCAGAACCAGTACACCACCGACGAGCTGGGTGCCTTTAACGGCTCTAACCTCACTCGTATATGGAACTCGTCGGCCAAGGATCAGGTATTCACCGTGACCTACGACAGTCTCACCACCATCGAGGCCGACAAGTACATCCTCAACGCCGCCGGTGAGAAGGCACGCTTCATCCCGGAGGCATCCAACATCCCTGCACGCAACGGCTACATCCACGAACTGGACAGCTGGATGCCCGTATGGGAACCGGAACAGACGACGCTGGTATGGGACCTGGCTGACTACACTGAAATCAAGAACATCATCCAGCAGGAGATTGAGAAGGGTAACGACAAAGTCTATCAGCCATCCGAGCCTACAGCCTCCGAGCAGCGTACCCGTGTTGCCACGGCAACCTGTTTTGAGTACGAGGTAGGAGAATCGGGCACCAAGAACAACAACTACAGCGATATAGACTATATCACCTGTAAGTCAAACCTGAAGGACGCTGTCAACTACGACCGCATTGTCTTCAATCTGGGGTACATGGGTAAGGTCAGCATGAACACGCCTACCATTGTACGCGGTAAGTACAAGGTAGAGCTCACCATCACCTACCTGACCTCCAACAGCTTCATGCGCCAGATGACCGACGGCAACGGCGGCATGCTGAAGATGTCGTTCGACGACAGCGACCCCGTCTTCGTGACGCCTTACACGAAAGTCACGAGCATGCTTCCCGGAGTCTATACCAGCACTATCTTTGAGGAAGTGGAATTCCAGGAGACTGCCTCTCATAAGTTCAGCTTTGTCGTGCTCGACCCAGCAGCCAGCACCAACAAGAACTTCAGCCTCCAGTTCGACAACATTAAGTTCACACCCATACAAGACAAATGATAATTATGAATACAGTTAGCAAGTTACTTACCATAGTGACGGCTGTCGGACTCGTCACCAGTTGCTCCGAGCTGAAGGACGACGAACACTACAAGGACTCTGGCACCGTCATCGCCAATGACGAGCTGAGGATTGTCAACATGACCTCTGAGCAGTACCTCAAGAGCCGTTCCGACCTTTCCGGGATGAACCAGCTGTTCAAGGAGCAGGGCATCTACGACGAGCTGCAGCAGAAAGGCCAACTCTCAACGATGCTCGTTGTGACGGACGACAATTATCAAACTCCCGAGGAAGACGTATCCTTCAACACCCGCGCCCACGTCAGCGACATCTCCATGTCACCCGCCAACCTGCAGGACGGCACCCGTCTGATGATGTGGCACGGCAAATATACCAACGTCAGCATGGACGAAGAAGGACTTCAAGGCAACATTGTGGACCATGTCATGTTCAACAACGGTGCCGTCCAGGAGGTCATCAAGACCACAACGGGCTACATCTACGTCCTCTCCGACATGATTGTGACTCCCACCTCCCTGCGCGACTACATCAATGAGTTGCCTGACGAGTATTCGCAGTTCCGTGACATGGTGCTGGCTTCCGGCGGCAAGATTTTCGACCGTGCCAACTCCAAGGCCATCGGCATCAACGAGCAGGGCAACACCGTCTACGACTCCGTCTTCATCTATACCAACGAGTTCTTTGACTCCAAGAACTTCGACATGAACTCAGAGTCTCTGACCGCCACCATGCTGCTGTTCTCCAATGACGTCATCGACGAGGCTGTAGCCGATGCCAAGGAGCGCATGGCAGCCATGGGCATCAACTTCGAGGGACGTCTCAATTCCGTCACCACGCCCATGACTCCCGCTGTGGAGGACAGTCTGCTGCGCAACTGGATTCTGAAGACAGCCTTCTTCCGCACGAAGTACAAGCCTGAGGAAATCCAGACCACCGAAGAGAACAGTATCTCCAGCATCTACTCCACCATCTGGCGTACGGACATCCAGAAGGTGGATACCGAAAACCCCACGGAACTGTCCAACGGTGTGGTCTATAACGTCAAGAAGTTCCGTCTGCCCAACCAGTTCCTCATTTACCGCATGAAGGGACACTTCTACATCTATGAGAACTGTACTGACGAGCAGAAGGAGCAGTACTTCAAGACCTCCAACATGAAGTTCAAGGAAGTGAAGAATGGTTCTGCTGCCGGCAACGGCATCTATTGGGACCCGGCCCCCGGCATCGTTCCCATGATTCCTAACCGCTGTCTGGTATACAATGCCGGCGACGACGGCAACGATGCCAGTTTCGCACTCGACTTCACTCCCATCAAACTGACTGATGAAGGCGAGATAGAGACCTACAAGTTCCTCCCCGGTGCCTATCGCATGGCCATGGGCTTCGAGCAGAACATGGCAGTTCTGCCGACCGTTTCCGTACTGGTCAACGGTGAGGTGATAGGCAAGTCCGACAAGATTAATTGTGTCGGCACCACTAACTGGCACTACGACCGCGGCACCATGATTGCCAATCCCCGCTATCCAGAATGGTACACCGCAGGCACAGCACCCTATAACTTCAGCAAGAACGGCAACTACGACAGTGACGGTGGCCAGGTCATTCCTGAACTGGTCATCCCCGATGCTAACGGCGACGGTTCGCCCGTGCAGATTACCATCCGCATCTCTGCTGACAGTTGGAACAGTGCCAACCTTGTACTGCACCACTGGTGTCTCCGTCCTTTGGAGAGTAACTATTGATTCTTGAATTCCGAATATACAGAACGTTATGAGCAACAATATCCAGAAAATCGTATTGAGCACGGCACTGTCGCTGGCCATTGCTACCAGTGCCACCGCCCAGAAGCTCAGCGGACACATCCTTTCGTCGTCCAATCAGCCCGTGGCCGAGGCCGTCATCTCCAGTCCCGGCTGTGAGACGGTCCGTTCGGCAGCCGACGGCAGCTTCACCATCGAGGGCGTCAAGGAAGGCCAGGCACTGAGTGTGTGGCATGAAGGTTTCTTCCAGCGAGCCATCTACATCCGCGACACGAAAGCCGCTGACATGAAGGTCTACCTCATCGAAGAGAGTGCCACCCGCTACAACGAGACCGCCATCACTCCGTTTGCCGTCCGGCAGAACGACCCCACCATGGTCAACCGCACCAACATCAACCGTAAGGACTTTGCCCTCGGCTCACTGTCCGTCGACAATGCCCTGCGCGGCGAGGTAGCCGGTCTGCAGGTCACAAACAAGAGTGGCATGACCGGTGAGGGAGCCTATCTCCAGCTGCGCGGCATCCACTCACTTGTGGCCGACAATGCCCCGCTCATCGTCATCAATGGTGTACCCTTCATGCCCGATGCCAACCTGAGCCATATCGTGGGAGGCTACTCCCGCTCCATGTTCCAGGCCCTCAACGGACTGGACATCCGCAACATCACGGTGCTGAAAGGTGCCGATGCTGCAGCCTATGGTTCCATGGGCGGCAACGGCGTCATCATGATTGAGACCGACCAGGCCAGTGCCACCAACATGAATACCCGCATCACCTTCTCAGCCATTGCCGGTGTCAACTGGAACTCGAAGCGCATCCCGCTCATGGAGTCCGGCGAATACAAGAACTACCTGTCCGATGTTGGTCTCACCTACTATCCCAACATGGAAGCCTTCTTCAACGACTTCAGCTTCCTCTCCGACCCCGATGCCAACAAAGCCTACCTCTATCAGTACAACACCAACTGGCAGGACGAGATTTACCGTACCTCTTCCACCATGGACTACCTCTTCCGTGTGGAAGGTGGTGACAACATCGCCAAGTACAACATCTCCCTGGGCTACATGAGCGACAAGGGCACCATCAAGAACACCTACAGCGACCGCTACCAGGCTCAGATCAACGCCTCCGTACTGGTGAGCAAGCAGTTTGAGATACGTGCCAACGTCAACACAGCCTACCTCAAGGGCCAGTACCAGGAGCAGGGCTACTCGCTGGAGACCAATCCCATGCTGGCTGCCTACCGCCGCGCCCCGCTGCTGAACCCTCACAAGAGCGACATGTACGGCAACCTCATTGCCCGGAACGCCAGCTACTGGTTCGGTGCCATTGAGAAGGAGGACTTCCGCGTCAGCAACCCCATGGCACTCGTCGAAGACCTGATAGGCAAGAACCGCCAGTACGACATGAACACGAAGATACAGCTCATCTACACCCCGCTGCGCGGGCTGACTCTTAACGGCATCGTGAGCATGTACTACAACTACAACCAGGAAGAGGCGTTCATTCCCGGCAAAGACAACCAGGACATCGTCCCCATGTTCGACCAGTACGGCCAGGCCGATAACTCCACACGCGTGGGAACGAACCACACCTTCAACATGTACTACAATGCCAACGCCTCCTATGAGAAGAAGTGGAACGAGACCCACAAGCTTAGTCTTAGCGCCGGCTGGCAGGCACTGACCACATCCTACGAGTACGACGCCGGTTTCGGACGCAACTCCAACAACGACTTCTACCAGACCCTCGGCGACGCCAAGCCTCTGGGTAAGTACTTCAGCGGTTACAACAACAAGTGGAACTGGATGAACGTCTTCGCCCACGCCGACTGGACCTACGACAACACCGTCAAGCTGGGCGTCACCGGAGCCTTCGACGGAGCCTCCAGCGTTGGCAAGGACGCCCGTCGCATGACGTTCTATCCCGCTGCCGAAGGACTCGTCATGGCCAAGCAGCTGCCCTTCTTCCAGCAGTTCCAGTGGCTGGACAAGCTGGACGTCTACGGCAACTTCGCCATCACGGGCAACAGCCGTTTCTCCTCGAAGTATGGTAAGTACTACTACACGTCAAACCCCTACCTGACCATGGCCGGCATCATCCGTGCCAACATCCCCAACACGGCCCTGCAGGCCGAGAAGGACCGCACAGTGAACATCGGTCTGGAGACCTCGCTGCTGCATAACCGCATCCAGCTGGGCATCAACTACTATGACATCCACGCCACCAACGTCGTCATTGCCGGTGAGCGTGCCGCCATCCTCGGCACCAGCCCCTACTACAGCAACGACGCCAAGATAGAGTCGCAGGGCATGGAACTGACGGTGGCCTTTGCCCCCGTCGTCACCAAGGACTTCCGCTGGACCGTTGGCGGCAACCTGACTACGCTCCACAACGAGGTACTTTCACTGGGCGCTATTGACGAGATGACCTACACGCTGGACGACGGAGCCCAACTCATTACCCGCGTGGGCCAGGACCCCTACGCCTTCTATGGTCTGCATGCAAAGGGAGTCTTCTCGACCACGGCCGATGCCGAGGCAGCCAACCTTAGCGCCAATGGCGTGCAGTTTGGCAGTGGTGACGTTTACTATGCCGACCTCAACGCCGACCACATCATCGACGCCGCCGACCGTCAGGTCATCGGTTCGGCCACGCCCGACTTCTTCGGTTCGTTCTTTACCCGCTTCGAGTACAAGAACTTCGCCCTCGACGCTACCTTCGCCTACAGCGTGGGCAACGATGCCTATAACGCCGTACGCCGCATCACTGAGTCAAGCAGCGACTTCTCCAACCAGGCCAAGTCGGTCAACCGCCGCTGGCTCATGGAAGGTCAGCAGACCGACATGCCCCGTGCCCGCTGGAACGACCGCGTAGGCAACAACGCCTTCAGCGACCGCTGGATTGAAGACGCCTCATACCTGAAACTGCGCGACGTCACCCTGAGCTACACCTGGGACAAGCCCCTGTGGAACTTCATCCAGGGCGGCACCCTCTTCGTTACCGGACAGAACCTGCTGACCTTCACCAAGTACCTGGGACTCGACCCGGAGTTCTCCTACTCCTACAGTCCCATGATGCAAGGTGTCGACTACGCAAAGGCCACCGCCCCGCGTGCTGTGAAATTTGGTGTTAACCTGAAGTTCTAAAGACAGCGTAACATCGAGATATCGAAATAATGAAACAACGAAATATCGAAAACGATTATGACAACAAAAGCATATAGAACCTTCGTGAGGCTTGCGGTGTTCTCGCTCTCCTCTCTCTTCCTGGTCTCCTGCTCCGACTTCTTCGACCCCTCCACGGAGGACCAGCTGAACGGCGAAGACTATATCTCCAGCACATCGGAGATGTACACGGGTTTCCTGGGCATCCTCACCAAGGTACAGGCCATTGGTGACAAGGAAATCCTGCTTACCGAGCCGCGCGGCGAGCTCATCGAGCCCACCGAGCAGTCAAACAGCGAACTCATCGCCCTCTACAACTACGACGACAACCTGCAAGGCAACTCCTATGCCAACCCCGAAGGCTACTACGAGGTCGTCATCGCCTGCAACGACTACCTGAAGAAGATGGATGACTACAAGGACAACCCGAACGTGGACAGGGAGGTATGGTCCGACCTGATAGCCTCGGCCATGCGTATCAAGATTTGGGTTTATAAGACGCTGGGCGAAATCTACGGCGAGGCCGTCTGGTTCGACACCCCCATTGAAAAGGTGACGGACATCAGCCTCGGTGAGCAGTTCCAGAAGATGGACATGCAGGAGCTGACGGAACACTGTCTCTCCCTGCTTACCTCCGGTTACGAGGGCACCAGGCTCGACCGTGAGGCCGACTGGGTGAAGATGCTCGACCCGTCCAATGTCAGCTCACCGGCCTCCAGCGAATACTACTACTGGAACTCCAACATTCCGCACTACCCGGGTCTGCTGGCCGAGCTGCTGCTATGGAAGTCAGCCTATCTGGATGCAGCCGGCGAGGATGCCACGGCTTACTACAAGCAGGCCGCCGACGTACTGCTGGCCGCCGTCAACAAGTACATCTGCGACCAAAGCACGTCAGGCAACCCCGGCTACTGGATTCCCAGCACGCCCATCTCTGGCAAGTATGCCCGTTTCTGGGACAACACCACACCCTATCGGCAGGAGAGCGTCACCGCCATCACCTACAACTACGAGCGCAATCAGACCAATACGCTGCTGAAGCACTTCAGCAACGAGTTCCCCAACAAGTATCTGCTGCGCCCCTCTAAAGCCGGTATGGCCCGATACATCAGCACTGAGTTCAACCCCGGCACGGCCAACAACCACACCCGTTACGTCTGCACCTTCGGCAACCGCGAGAGTGCAACCCCCTACATCGCCAAGTTCCGCCCCGTAGGCAGCACCTACCGTTCGGAGGCCTATCAGGACGACGTACACATCTACATCTACCGTGCCATGCAGTACCACCTCATGATTATCGAGGCGCTGAACCACCTCATGCGCTTCAATGCCATGGAGACTTGCCTGAACAGCGGCTTCGCCGCCTTCCAGCCGGAAACGTTCGAGACCGACCAGACGGGCGAGTACGAGGGTTTCAACCGCAACTGGACGAAGCAGGCCGAGTGGGGCAACCGCTCCTACGCCCATGCCGGCATCCGCGGCCAGTATGCCCTGTCGGCCCGTCCTGTCAAGGAGAGTATCCTCGAGTTAGGTAAGGAGAGGACCCTGCGCTATAACGACCTCCAGATTCTGGACGAGGTCATGCTGGAGTTCGGCTGCGAAGGCAAGGTCTATCCCTGGATGAACCGCATGGCCGTGCGCTACAACGATCCGTCGATTGTGGCCGACCGCGTCTGCGAGAAGTACAGCGACGAGGCTCTGGCCGAGAGTGTCCGCGCCAAGATTATGAATGGCGGCTACTGGGTGAAGTACGACCTGGGTATCAAGTAAACTCAGTACCGGGAAAAGTTAAAAAGTTGGAAACACTATTGGGGTTTCCAACTTTTTTTTTACCTTTGCCATGATTTATGACAGAAAAAAAGCAAAAGAACCAGTCGAAAGTGAGCAAGCAACTTCAGGACGCTCAAGTTGCGCCACAGACATATTCTTCAGATATGTTGTCTTGTTCTTCATTGCTTTTGGTTTTTATTTGATAAAGAAATCTAAAATAAGATAGGAGGTGAATTTATGGGACTAATTTATTTTCTGACGGCAATACTGTTTATTGGTATTCTGGCATTTATTCTAACTGCGAATTACTATAAACACATTGAAACAAAATAAAACTACTGGGTGAAGTACGACCTGGGTATCAAGTAAACTCAGTACCGGGAAAAGTCAAGAAGTTGGGGCCTCTGAACGGGGTTCCAACTTCTTCGTTTTCATAAAACGATATTGAACTGGGGGAAAAGGAGACGAATAACCGGGAAATGACAAAAAACAAGGGTAATATCGCAAAAAACACATGACGGGAAACAACATATTTCATAATTTTGCGTCCAGATAAGCCCAAAACAAATCAAAAGAACTATAAACAACCATTCAATATTAACTAAAACAAAAAGAGTATGAAGAAACTTTTTACACTTTCTTTATTGCTGGTGCTTGCACTGAGTGTGAACGCACAGACAACGTACCGAAAGTCATGGGACTTCACCAAGTGGAGTGCTACGACAATTGCCAACCTCAAGGCTGAGGCTGCAAAAGTTACCGTATCTGCAGACGGAAAAAAAGTCGAAAATGGTGGCGGTGCAACATGGTCGGATATGGAGAAGACCGAAAATTGTGGCACCTATGATGCATCTAAAGAAAAATGCTGGTGGCAGGTCACTCATGGAACCACAACCGCCAATAATGAACCCATCGCAGAGTTCGAAGGACTGACGTTTACCAACGAAAGTGACCGTAACCTGGCCATTGCACTGGACTATCCGACAACGTCACTGGGAACATACCACGGACCTTCATACCTCTGGTTCGGTGGCAAAGGTAAGAATTACTTCATCATTCCTGGTGTTGCCCCAGGCACAACCATCAAGATGGGTGTTGAGTCACACAATCCATCAGAAGGACGTGGCGTACAGCTCTTTATTGCCAAAAGCAAGACAGACAAGACCCACGGAACCCAGCTGAAAGGCCCCGATGGAAATGATGTTGCTGTTCCTACTGTATATGCTGACCAGGAATGGCTGCTCCCCGAAGAGATTCCCGCTACCGACCTACCAAATGCCAATGAGGACGGTACATACAATGTTGTTGTTTATAACACCAACGGTTGCCACGTCTACTATCTCACCGTCGGCGACGGCGACGCACCTGTTGTTGAGGAAGCCAAGAAGGTTGCCTACCTGTATGAGGGCGACGGCCTTGAGGAAGACCTGGCATACACCATGCTTAGCGGAAATGCAGCTCTTGACCTTACGGGAATAAACATCACTACCAACCCGACGCTGGAGAGCCTCAGCGACTATGAGGCCGCCATCATAGCACCCTCTGTCACTGAAGCAAATGCTGCCTCAGTCGTCAAGCCTCTCATCGCCTTCTTCCCCATTGTGAACCTCAATGCCGACATCATCGGTCAGGACGGACTCAACGTGGGCACGAAACAACAGAGCGATGAGACGACTCTGACCTTCGTGGACGAGACCAACGCCATCTTCGAAGGACTCGACAATCCGCTTGAGTATGAAGGTAATATCAGCACTGTCACGTTCTTCCCCAGCTCTAAGTTCAAGGACGACGACGTACTTGCAAAGGCAGGTACCTCAACCGCCATCCACGCACACAAGATTGGCCGCAACGCTTACTACTTCGTACCCATCGACAATGCTTCTGAGGATGCCTATACCCTGGCTGCCAATGCCGTTATAGCTGCTGCCAAGACCAAGAGAGCCATTGCCGCAGTGGGCACGCCCAGCATTACCTTCACACAGGCTGACGGCAAGTCGACCGTGACCATCGCTGCCACCAACAGCGAAGCCATCTACTACACCCTGGACGGCACCGACCCAACCGCTGAGAGCACGAAGTACACGGAGCCGTTCGATGTCACTGAGAACGTCACCGTCAAGGCTTTTGCCACTGGTGAGGGATACACCGACAGTGAGGTGGGCTCAAAGGAAGTCATCATCGCCACCCAGCTCGCCAAGCCCCAGATTCAGGTAGCCCGCGAGGCCGGCAAGTCGACCATCACGCTGACGGCTGCTGAAGGTGCGAAAGTATATTTCAACTTCAATGGTGCAACCACCACAACAGCATCGCAGGAATATACAGAGCCCATCGTACTGACTGAGCCTGCCACAATCTATGCAATTGCCGCAGCTGAAAACTATCTGAACTCGGAACCGGCAACGCAGTTTGTTGGCGTCAATGGTGTTGACAACACGAACATCCGTCTGGACATCCTGGCACACATGGATGCCAACAGTGCAGACTGGAGCACTGTCGGTAGCGAAGAGTCACGTTCAAGCAAAGCGAATTACATATTCGGAAAGAAAGAAAAAAGCATGTACACTACCGAAATCGAGAACCAGACTGTCGTATATGACGAGGATGGGGTCACCCCGCTGAAGAGTAAGGTTCCCGGCCAGGAGGACCAGGACTCCATACTCATCACCTACAAGAAGGTGGAACAGATGGTTGTTACAAACGTGAAGGGCGACTGGAAAGTCACCTCATACGGTCAGGTAATGACATGGGAGAACCCGACTCCTGGTACATCCGTCGGTGTTAAAGGCACCAACAATCCCGAGACGGCAGCTGACCTTCTCACCGTTGACGGAACCAACGGCGTGACCAAGTACATGCTGAACTTCAAGGGCAAGAAGAGCGGAGAGCCCTACAACGCAACCATCGAGACCACCGGAAAGTATCCTGGACCGTTTGACATCGTGGTGTACCTCAACAATGGCAGTGCAGGTTCTTACCCGAAGGTTGACATCGAGTATTCTGCTAATGGTACGGATTGGGTGAAGATTGACACCTGTACCACACACAACGAACGTTTCATGAAGCGTACCAAGGTGAGCTATGAAGGCACTGACGAAGTATACGTCCGTCTTGCCCACAAGGGCGGCAACAGTGCTGGCCAGGTATTCGACATCTACATTCTGAACTCCGGCGAGAAGTCTGCCGCCTACAGCGAGGAGGCCACCGGCATCAAGAACGTGAAGGCTGCCAAGAAGGCTGCCGGCATCTACGGCATCAACGGCGTACGCCGCCAGGCACTCGGCCGCGGTCTGAACATCGTCATCGACGAGCAGGGTCGTGCCAAGAAGGTAGTGAAGTAAAAGTGCTCTTTGGATCCGGCTGCAGTCCACTGCAGTCGGACGCCATACAGACAAGTTCCATTCGGGCGGTCTCTCCTTACGGAGGCCGCCCGTTTTTAGTGCGGTCCCCGTAGGATCAACAATAAGGTGCCGTGTTGCGGGTCGCAAAGTCGGCTTTTCAGCCCTGCAAAGTCGGCTTTTCAACCCCGCAAAGTCGGCTTTTCAACCCCGCAAAGTCGGCTTTTCAACTCCGCAAAAGCCGACCTTTCAAAAGTCTGAATCTCCTTACATTATAATGTATGTAAAATCATTTCGGGCGGCCTCACCAATGTGAGACCGCCCGAATACTTATTCTTAACTTCTTTAACTTCCTAACTTCTTAACTTCCGAATCAGTTGTACTTCAGAATCTGTCCCGGACGCAGCTTCGCCCGTCCGCCCAGATGGTTGATGCGCTGCAGCTGTGCCACAGAGGTTCCGTGCTTGCGGGCAATGCTCGAGAGCGTCTCGCCCTTGCGCACCTTGTGCAGACGCGTTGCACTGTACTTGGAAGCGGCTGATGCCGAAGAGTATGAAGAGGAGCTGCTGCCTCCGGCGACGCCGCGCAGAAGGGTTGCCTGTGCCGACTCGCTGCTGTAGGTGCTCTTCTTATAGGTGTAGAAGTCGGCTGTGACGTCCTGGTTGCGGAAGTCGAACATCAGGGCAGGGTTCAGTGCCACCCCGCACAGACGGGTCTCGAAGTGCAGGTGCGAACCGGTACTGCGTCCGGTGTTGCCACCCAGTCCGATGGGGTCACCGGCACGGACCTCCTGGTCTTCCTTCACCAGCTGTGCCGACATGTGTCCATAAATGGTCTCCAGTCCGTTGTGGTGTCGTATGACGACGTACTTGCCATAGCCGCGTGCCTCGTAACGCACGATGCGCACCTTGCCGGAGAAGGCGGCACGGATGGTATCGCCGATATACACCTTGACGTCCAGTCCCTTGTGCTGACGTCCCCAGCGTGGACCGAAGTTACTGGTGATGACGCGGCTGGGCGTGGGCATGCAGAAGTCGCGCAGGTCAATGCGGAAGGAGTCGGGCATGGCAGTCTCACGGTGGGCATACAGGTTCTCCCACTCGTCGTACAGGTCGGCAGCCGGCGACTCCAGCTCTTCCATGTACAACAGGCGGTGCAGGGCCACGGAGTCCACGGCCTTCATCTTGCGGTCAATAGGTGCCTGACGGGCCAGCAGGTCCTGTCCCGACACGGGGAGGGTCGCCAGCGCCAACAGGGCTATTGAGCATATCTTTTTCATTCTTTTCATGCTTCCTTGATTACAGGTTTGAGGTTAGGTTAATGATTGCCAAAAGCAAAAATACGGCACAAAGATACGAAAAATATACGTGTCATCCGTACCCTTTTAACAATGTTTTAGTATTTTTTAGGAGATAGCACCCCAGTTAACGTTCGTTTTCTTCAGTTCACGCAGCCTGTTCCACAGCAGCCGGTACTTGTCTGCCGAGCACGTCGGGTCCTCGTCAATGACACGCTGGGCCTCGTCGCGGGCCATCTGCACAAGCTGTCCGTCACGGGCAATGTCGGCAATCTTCAGGTCGAAGGCCATGCCGCTCTGCTGGGTGCCCTCGAGGTCGCCGGGTCCGCGCAGCTTCAGGTCGGCCTCGGCAATGCGGAAGCCGTCGTTGGTCTCGCACATGATGTCAATGCGCTTGCGCGTATCCTCGCTCAGCTTATAGGTGGTGACCAGGATGCAGTAGCTCTGGTCAGCTCCGCGCCCTACCCTGCCGCGCAGCTGGTGAAGCTGGCTGAGCCCGAAGCGCTGGGCGTCGAGGATGACCATGACCGAGGCGTTGGGCACGTTGACGCCCACCTCAATGACGGTCGTGGCCACCAGTATCTGCGTCTCGCCGCTGACGAAGCGCTGCATCTCCTGCTCCTTCTCGGAAGGTTTCATGCGGCCGTGGACCTTGCTCATCCGGAACTCCGGGAACACCTGACGCAGCGTAGCAAACCCATCCTCCAGGTTCTTCAGGTCCATCTTGGCACTCTCCTCAATGAGCGGAAAGACGATGTACACCTGCCGGCCCTGGCGTATCTGCTGGCGGATGCCGTCGTAGAGCGACACCATGCGGTTGTCGTAGACATGAGTAGTCTGCACAGGCTTACGGCCGGGCGGCAGCTCGTCGATAACGCTGACGTCCAGGTCGCCGTAGAGCGTCATGGCCAGCGTACGGGGAATGGGCGTCGCCGTCATGACGAGGACGTGGGGCGGGTTCTCGCTCTTGGCCCACAGCTTGGCACGCTGGGCGACACCGAAGCGGTGCTGCTCGTCAACCACCACCATGCCGAGACGGCTGAACTGGACGGTGTCCTCGATGACGGCATGGGTACCTACGAGAATCTGCACCTCGCCGGTGAGCAGACCGTCAAGTACCTGCTGCCGCTTCCTGCCCTTCACGACACCCGTCAGCAGTTCCACGCGGACGGGCATGTTGCCCAGGAAGTCGCGGATGGTCTGCAGGTGCTGCTCGGCAAGGATTTCCGTCGGAGCCATGATACAGGCCTGGAAGCCGTTGTCCAGGGCAATGAGCATGGACATGAGGGCGACCAGCGTCTTGCCCGAGCCCACGTCACCCTGTAGCAGACGGTTCATCTGCCTCCCGCTGCACGTGTCGCGCCGTATCTCACGTATGACACGCTTCTGGGCCTCTGTAAGCTGGAAGGGGAGATGGTTGTGGTAAAAGTTGTTGAAGGTCTCGCCTACCCGCGAGAAGATATAGCCGCGGTACTTCCGGCGCTGGTCGCTGGCATAACGCAGGATGTTCAGCTGAACGAAGAAGAGCTCCTCGAACTTCAGGCGCACACGAGCCCGCTCCAGCTGGCGGGCATCCTGCGGGAAGTGGATGGCCCGCAGGGCCTCGTCGCGCTCCATGAGGTGCAGCGGACCGCTGATGAAGGCAGGAATGGTCTCCGGCAACGGTGTCTTCAGCACGGAGAGGAGCGTCCTGACGAGCCGCTCGACGGCACGCGACGTCATGCCGGTCTTCTTCATCTTCTCCGTAGTATGGTAGTAAGGAGCCATGCCCATGGCTGTCACGTCCACCTTGTCGGCATCGTCGATGTCGGGGTGCTGCACCTGGATGCGGCTGTTGAACACCGACGGACGGCCGAACACCAGATACTGCTGCCCTACCTTGTACTGCCGCATGGCATACTTGCCACCGTTAAACCACACCAGATCCATCACCCTGCCGGAGCCATCGGTGAAATGGGCTACGACACGCTCCTTGCGAGGCCCCATCTGGAAGGTCTCGAAACTCAGGATGTGGCCCACGACCTGCACGAAAGGCATGTCACCCGTAAGCTCACGGATGCTGTACACCTTGCTGCGGTCGACATGCTTGTAAGGAAAGTACTCCAGCAAGTCACCGTAAGTCTCTATGCCGAGTTCCTGACTCAGCATCTTCTTACGGTTGGGGCCGACGCCCGGTAGGTACATGATGTCTTGACCGAGGATGTTCATGATGTCTCTGTTCTTGCTGCTCTTTACCTGACACCGCCTCCGCCGCCACCGCCGGAGAAGCCGCCACCGCCGCCGTGCCAGGAGGAGTGACCGCCACCGCCGTGGGCCCGTGCCTCGCGGGAAGCCTTGCTCATGGCAGCACGGGCCGTGCTGTTACGCATCACCGAATAGATGGTGGGCAGTGTCATGTCGTTGGCCATCTGCCCGGCCACCTGGTCCATGTTGAAGTACTCGGGATTGACCTTCTTCATCTCCCGGATGACCTGGTCGGCGATGCCAAACAGCGTGGCGTAGACCATATAGTCCTTCCACAGCTGCACCTCGCTGAGATGGCGCTCGTCCATCAGGGTGAACTCCTTCAGGAACTTCTGCAGTCCGAGCACCTGCCGCACCTCACCCTCGCGGTTCTTGTATTGCGAAATCGAAGTCTTGGCGTGCAGCGTGTTGAGAAACGAGTCGGTGATGCTCTCGTTGTAGGTGCTCTTCATAAACGTCTTCAGCTCCTGCGGCTCCAGCACCGTATCGTTGCCGGCGGCCATCCTGAAGATATTGTGTATCTGGCGCATCAGCACGGGTTGCCGGTCCACGTCCTTCAGCTCGTGTATCACGAAGTTCTGCCTTAGTCTGCCCTTACTGTCGGGACACCTCTCAATGGTGATGGCCTCCATGCTGACAAGCTTCAGGATACAGGCCGAGAGCAGGTTGTTATAGTCAGGCTGGCCGTACTTATAGGCATTCAGCACATTGTTGGCCTCCTGCAGATCGCCCTTCAGCGGTATGTCGCGATACCACTGCAGGTTCTTGTTCACCCTGCGCCGCGCACGCCATACGTAGACGAAGTACCAGATGCTACTGACGGCTGGTGCCAGGAAGATGGCCAGGACGTAGAGAATACCGAAGAAGGTCTCCGGGTCACTGTAGTCCACATCGTCGCCGCTGTCATAGTCGCTGCCCTCGAAGGCCTGCTGGCGCTTCTCCTCAAAAGTTCCCTCGTCCTGGACGGAAGGGGCAAACATGCCCTTAGGAAACTTTGCCATGATGTAAAGAGCGGCCTCGCTGTTCATGGCTTCCGTGGTCTCAGCCACCATACGGCCGTCCTGAAACGAGAGTTCTCCGTTGAAGCGGAATCCCCATATGCCGCAGGAGTCGGGAGTGAAGAGCAGCGTGGAGTCCCCGGCCACCAGCAGCACGCGGGCATGTTCCGGCTTGGGCGACACGCTGCTGTCGAGGAAAACGTGGCGCAGGGCATCAGCGTCAGGATAGGCGCGCACCATACCCGTCATCGTATAGCTGGTGACGTAGGTCCTCTCGCCCTCGGCACCGAGTCCCCAGCAGAGCTCATAGCCGTTGCGGGTGGTCACGATACCGCACCGGCCTGTCTTCCAGTCACGGCTACGGTCCACGTCCCAGTCTCCGACATTCTCGAACCGGAGTCCCGTCTCGTCACTGACGGAGAGGTCGGTAATGGTGCTGGGGCCCATGTTGGCCAGCCCGATATAACACTCAGTCCCCTCGCCGTCGATGGTCATTCTCCGGGTCTCCGTGATGCGGGCGTCACCATTCGTGCCCAGCACCACGCGGATGTCGAGGTCGTGCAACTGAGGACGTGCAAGGACCACTGACACCGATGCCAGCAGCATCAGCGTCAGCAGTTTACTTCTTAAAGGCATCGTCAAGGTTGGGATAGGCTTTCTTCTTCTCGTCGTCAACTTTCAGATACTCCTTCTGGTCGAAGCGGAGCATGGAGGCAACAATGCTTGAGGGCCACTGGCGTACCATACGGTTCATCTTCGTAGCAGTATCGTTGTAGACCATACGCGAGAGACGCACGTTCTCCTCGTACTCCTTCTGCCCCTGCTGTGCCTCGCGGTAGAGTTCGCTGGCCTTCAGCTCCGGGTAGCGCTCGAAGATAACGTTCAGCCTACCCAGCATCTGTCCCAGCAAGTCAGCCTGTCCGTTCAGGGCAGCGACATCGGTCGTTCCCGGCTGGGCACCGCTGGCATTGCCGCCGCGCGCCTGGATGGTTTTGATGATGGTTTCCGACTCGTGCTCCGCATACTTGGCTGCGGTCTTAGCCAGTGCTACTACGGCATCGAAACGGGAGTTAAGCTGCACTTCTATCTGACTAAGGGCGTTCCTGCACATTTCGTCCTGACTGACCAGCGCACGCTGGGTTGAGACAAAATAGCCCAGAACGAGAACTACCAATACAATGATGATTCCGAATACTAACATAACTGGATGATTTGAATGGTTTATACTATTTGTTGACTAATGATTCTGCCATCTTCATGTCGAAGGGCGTCGTAATCTTGATGTTCTCACGGTTGCCGTCAACAAGGGTGATGGTGTGGCCGTAGGCTTCGACGACGCTGGCATCGTCGGTAAACCCGGCGTTATAGGGCTGGCGGTTGGCAGCCTTGAGCAGCCGGATGTCGAAGGTCTGCGGTGTCTGCACCAGGCGGTACTCGTTGCGGGGAACGGTTGCCGAACGCCCGTCCGCCGCAACAATGCGGCGCACCGTCTCCACGACAGGGACAACGGGGATGACCGCCTTCTTCTCACGGGCGGTCTCATAGCAGTTACGGATGACGTCAAGACCGGGGAAGGGGCGCACGCCGTCATGCACGCCGACAATACCCTCTGCATCGTCGGGAATCAAGGCCAGGCCGTGCTGCACGCTGTGGAAGCGTGTCTCGCCGCCGTCGGCCAGCAGGTATTCCACGTCGAAGTGGTACTGTGCACACAGCTCTTTCCAATAGTCCTGTTGTGACTTGGGAAGGACAAGGATGATTTGCAGTGCGGAGGAGTACTCGCGGAAACGTTCCAGCGTCCGCATCAGTACCGGCTTCCCCGCGACAGGCAGGAATTGCTTGGGGATGTCACTGCCCATCCGCAGCCCCTTGCCGCCTGCAACAATGATTACATAGTCTGCCATTACGCTCCTTATGCCATGAGGTGTTTATAGCGCATGCCCTCGGCCACCTGAGCGGACGTTTCCTCGTCAGTCAGCTGTGCCAGCAGGGAATAGGCAAAGGGGAAGGCTGCCGCAGGGCCCTCGCCAGTGGTGACGTTACCGTCGACAGTACACAGTTCGGCAGTATAGACTGCACCGGCCAGCGTCTGCTCGAAGCCCGGATAACACGTGGCACGACGGCCACGAAGCAGACCCAGTCCACCGAGAACCAGCGGAGCGGCACAAATGGCGGCAACGAGGCGACCCGACTGGTACTGGGCAAGCAAGGCTTGGCGAACACCCTCATGGCTGTTCAGGTTGCTGGCGCCGGGCATGCCACCGGGCAACACCAACAGGTCGGCATCGCTGAAGTCGACATCCTCGAACAGGACGTCGGCCATCATCTTCACCCGATGGGACGATTCCACCATCAATGAGCCTGTTACACTGACCGTTTCCACCTCAACACCACCGCGACGCAACACGTCGACAGGAATCAACGCTTCGACATCTTCAAAGCCGTTGGCAAGAAAAACATACACTTTTGCCATATTCTTTTTCTGCTATTTGAATTATTATTTGTACTTTTGCAATTGTAATCACAGCGCAAATTTACAAAATGTTTGCATAACCACGAAAGAAACAGAGAAAAATATGCCTTCCACCACACTGACTTTTGCACTTTTCGGCAATGCCTACCAGCAGTCCAAGTCTGCCGCCATCGGCCAGGTGCTGCAAACGCTGCACTCCCACGGAGCACAGATACTCATTGACCAGGAGTACCATGACTTCCTGCTCTGCGAAGGACTCATCAGCCAAGACGACGCCACGACCTTCGCCGGCAACGACTTCCAGGCTGACTTCGCCGTCTCCATGGGGGGCGACGGCACGCTGCTGAAGACGGCCAGCCGCATCCGCGACAAGCAAGTGCCCATCCTGGGCGTACACATGGGAAGGCTGGGATTCCTGGCCGACGTGACGCCGAAAGACATTGACACATGCATTGACTCCCTTTACCAAGGAAGCTACTCGGTGGAAGAGCGTGCGCTCATCCACGTGGAGACCAACGGCGAGCCCATCAATGGCTACGAGTGCGCCCTGAACGATGTGTCCATCCTGAAACGCGACACAGCATCGATGATTAGCATCCGGGCCAGCATCAACGGGGAATTCCTCACAACCTACCAGGCCGACGGTCTTATCGTCTCCACACCCACAGGCTCGACAGCCTACTCGCTCAGTAACGGCGGCCCCATCATCGTCCCACGTACCGGGGTGCTGCTGATGACTGCCGTAGCACCGCACTCGCTGAACGTACGTCCCATCGTCATCCCTGACACGGCACAGATAGAACTGACCGTCAGCAGCCGCAGCCACACCTTCCTCGTAGCCATCGACGGCCGCAGTGGCAGTCTGCCAGAAGGAACGACGCTACGGCTGTCAAGGGCACCCTATACCATCAAGGTCGTCAAACGTCCCGGCACCCACTACTTCGCCACCCTTCGGGAGAAGATGATGTGGGGAGCCGACATCAGATAGAAACACCTCTGTCCACAGCGTGATGCAACTTCTCAACATACCCAACCACAAGTATACCGTCAAGGTGATGGCCCGATGGCTATGGACAGCCTGGCGGGGCAACCGTCTCCAGGCTACGCTGAACGTGGCGGTCGGGCTGGCCGGCGTTGCCGTCAGTCTGCTGTCCGTATGGGCCATGCAGAACGCCATAGACACCGCCACGCACGACCGCAGCGGGTCAGTCTACACCGCCGTAGGGCTCATGGCGATGCTCATTGCGGCAGACTTCGCACTGAACATCACACGGGTATGGATTAAGAACATCCTGGGCGTGAAGGCCCAGAACCGCATGCAGCAGCAGATGCTGGACCGACTGCTACGCTCAGAGTGGCGCGGACGGGAGACTTACCACAGCGGCGACATCATCAACCGACTGGAACAGGACGTGCAGACCGTTGTGACATTCCTTACCGAAACACTGCCCAACACGCTCTCCACCACGGCCATGTTCCTCGGTGCGTTCCTCTACCTCCTGCAGCAAGACACGTGGCTTGCCGTCGTCATCGTTGCCATTCTGCCGCTGTTCATCCTGCTCAGCCGCTTCTATGTCGCACAGATGCGCCGGCTGTCGAAGCAGGTGCGGACCAGTGACAGCGAGATACAGAGTCTGCTCACCGAGACCGTACAGCACCGCATGCTCATCAAGACCATGGAAGCATCGGACATCATGCTCGGCAAACTGGACAACACCCAGTCGCAACTGCGGGAGAACGTCCGGCAGCGGACCAAGTTCTCCGTTGCCTCCAACCTTATCGTTAACACCGGCTTCTCACTGGGATTCCTCGTGGCCTTCCTTTGGGGAGCACTGCGACTATACGACAGAACCATCACCTACGGCACCATGACGGCCTTCCTGCAACTGGTCTATCGCATACAGGGTCCTGCACGCGACCTGACCCGTCTTGCACCGGCCTTCGTCGCCGTGCTCACCGCTGCCGAACGGCTCATGGAACTGGAAGAGACTCCCGAGGAACAACAGGGAGAGCCGGACGTCATGGCTGCTCCCTGCGGACTACGGCTGAACAACGTCTCCTACCACTACCTGGACGACAGCCGCAACATCATCAGCCATCTGACATTCGACTTCCGGCCCGGCACCTGCACCGCCATCCTCGGTGAGACGGGAGCAGGCAAGACCACCCTCGTGCGGCTGCTGCTGGCACTGGTGAGGCCCACGGAAGGCAAGGTCACCATCTACGACTCACAAGAGGAGAAAGACGTCACCCCACTCCACCGCTGCAACTTCGTCTACGTGCCACAAGGCAACACCCTGCTCAGCGGGACCATCCGCGAGAACCTGCTGCTGGGCAGCACAAAGGCTACGGACGACGATATGCGACAGGCCCTGCACACGGCCTGTGCCGACTTCGTCATGGAACTGGAGCACGGACTTGATACCCCCTGCACCGAACAGGGAGGCGGACTGTCCGAGGGGCAGGCCCAGCGCATCACCATTGCCCGTGCCCTGCTGCGCTGCCGTCCTGTCATGATTTTCGACGAAGCCACCAGTGCCCTGGACCCCGACACCGAACGCCGGCTGCTCCAGAACCTGCTGACGCAGCACCGCCAGACCATCATCTTCATCACCCACCGTCCCGCTGTCGTCGACTACTGCGACCAGACACTGAGGGTGGAATAAGAGAAACTACTGCCCTTGAAAAATCTCCCCCGGAGGGAAAGATTGTTTCCCACGGAGGGAAAGATTGTTTCCCACGGAGTGAAAGATTGTTTCCCACGGAGGGAAAGATTGTTTCCCACGGAGGGAAAAATTTGCGGGTCAGGCATCCCAGCGGTCAGCGGGCGTCACCTGTCCGGCCATGGTGAGGACAAAAAAAAGGATTACCTTATCAACTCGCCGATTCTTTCAATTAGCAACTTTGTCGGTTCTATCATGGGGACAATCTCCTGAGCCGTCGCATCATAGGAACAATTATAATCACTATTGTTTCTTATCATTTGGAGATCAGAGTACAAACGGCCTGCTTCTGCCGGCAAAATACCCGTTCGAATATAATAATTGCCAAAGAGGGCAATCACACCTTTATGAGTGTTTACTGGATGTGCATCATGAATCAGTAATGCACTTACAGCATGAAAGACAGCATAATACAGCCGGTTCGCTATTGTATCCCAATGCCCCAACGTCTTATACTCCTCCACATTGCGGAATGTAGCACATGCTTTTTCGTACTCTAACTCAACGAGGACTTTACGTTCTTCATCATTCAAACTCATACTAGCACCACCTTGTCTCGTTCAACATTTTTATAATACGGAAGATAAGACCATGACTCCCATTGAGATTTTGTATATAGAGACGGATTCACTTCCACACCAATTTCCCAGCCCAATTCACGGAAAGGGTAAGCAATAGCATAGTCCTTTGCTTCAAGAGCAGGTTTGTCTATCAGAATCAGCAGGTCCCAGTCAGAGTCTTTATGGTTATCGCCACGGGCACGTGAGCCATAGAGCAGCAAACTGCTGTTCTTCGGAAGTGTATGCTCTGCCACCCGTTTAATACTTTCTATTATATCCTCACTTCTCATATCCGCTCCAAAGATAACAAGTTTCGTGCGAACCGCCAAATATTTTGGAAGAAAAAGGATTACTCACCGATATTGCGGGTCAGGCATCCCAGCCGTCAGCGGGCGTCACCTGTCCGGCCATGGTGCGGACAAAAAAGCCCGGCCTTCCTGCAGAGAGGGAGGCCGGGAATAAAACGTTTTCTAAGATAAACTATCACTCACCGATAATGATAACGCAACGGTTGCGGTCGTTCTCTGAGAACGGCTGTACGGTGTCACCGAAGGAGTTCACCAGCATGCGGTCGGCAGCAATGCCACGGTCCTGAAGTCCCTTGGCAGCCTTCTCGGCACGCTCCTGTGCAAACTTAGCATTAACCTTGGCGTTACCAGTGCCCTTGTCAGCATAGCCGTTGATGGAAATCTTCTTCGAAGGATACTTCTTGCACCACTCAGCCACTTTGTCAAGAATAGTCTCAGGATCGGGATCAGACTCACGGATGGAGTAATACAGCGTCTCCTTCAGCGGCTCCTCCTTGACAACAGGAGCGGGCTCGGGCTTCTTCTCCTCAACCACGACGGGTGCGGGAGCAGGAGCGGGCTCCTCCACTACAGGAGCAGGCTCCGGAACAGGAGCGGGCTTAACCTTCTTATGACCGAACTTGAACGTAAGGCCCAGCATCGTGCATGCATACCAGTCGTGCTGTCCGTCGTCCAAACGTCCGTTCCACTGAGTGGAAGTGTTGGTCATACGATGCTCCAGAGACAGGCTGACGTTCTTGCTCAGGTTGGCTTCCAGTATAGCGCCAACACGAACGGCAGGAGCAAACCATGTCGAACTGGTCAGCGTTGCCTCGGACCAGTTGTAGCCAACGCCGCCGAGCAAGTAGAAGTTCACGGGATTGCAGCACTTCTTGGTGAAGAGGTTCACCATGTTCAGCGTAGCGTCAAAACTGGTCGTGTAGTACTTGTACTTATTATATACATTCTCATCGAACTGGTCCTGCACCTTGGAGTTCCAGCCCTCAACGCCGAGACGCACACCCACCAACGGGTTAATCTGGCGACCGATGTTCAGACCGAACACAGGAGAAATCAGTTCACTGAACTTTCCGTCGGTGTAAGGCCACTGGATGCCGCCCTGTGCCTGGACGTACCAGTAAGGAGTACATCCCTGACCCTCGCACTTGGTCTGAGCGCTGGCCGACAAGGCAAAGAATGCTGTCAATGCAACTATAATTGTCTTCTTCATATTCTTTGTTTTTTATTGATTCAGTAACTTCTTCAATTAGAATGTCAGTTTAGCACTGAGCTGCATACGCCAGCGGCTGTAGTAGTCGCTGTAGGAACGCATGTCGTAGTCGCCCTTCTGCAGGAACTGATACTGGCCTCTATTGGTGATAGTCAGCGGACTGTAGTAGTTGTAACCGCCCTGAGACATGGTAGCACCCCACTTCTTGTTCAGCATATTGGTGAAGTTGATGATGTCAAGACCAATCTGCAGATAGCGAATCTCCTTACCCACCTTGAATCCGAACTTGTGGTCGAAGTGCAGGTCGAGACGGTTCTCCCAGTCCTCGTAGGCACCGTTACGCTCACAGAACTCGCCACGGTGTGCGGACAGATACTCGTCACCGGCAATCCACTGCTTGAAGTTGGCTGCCTGGTCGGCGGGCTCAATGCCGTTCTTCTTGGGGAAGTGTCCGGCAGCAAGGAGCTGGTCAATCTGAGCATCGGTCGGGATGAACATCAGGTCGTTGTTAACACCGTCACCATTCATATCGCCATAGGTATAGATTGAATAGGGAGCACCAGAGTTACCTGTATAGATAAGACCGATGGTGGTCTTGTTGTCAAAGGTACGGCCGGGGTTCCTGTTCCAGTTGATGTGCTGATAGGCAGAAACCATCACCTGATGAGGCACGTCGAAGTTGGACGTCTCCACCTCAGCAGCGTTCGGGTCCTTGTGTGTATAATTGTACTGGAAGTTAGAGGCAGCCACTGAAGAAGAACCGTTGTTCACAGACTTGGACTTACCATAGGTGTAGCTGGCCATCAGGTCAAGACCAAAGTCGAACGACTTCTCGGCCTTCACAGCGACATTGTAGGAGTAACCCTTCGAGACATTGTCAAGATAGAGAACATTGGCAACACCTTGCATCTTTGAGAACATGGGACGGTTGTCAAAGTCGAAGTCATAAGTCTCGCCCCAGGTCTGGCCCGTGGGCTCAATATTCAGCTTCTTCACGATAATGTCGTTCAATGTCTTAGAGTAGATTCCCTCCACCGTCCATTTGATGCCGAAGGGACCCGTCACGTCGACAGCGAGGTCGGCACGGAGCTGCTGACCGAACTTGAAGTTCTTATTGAACACGTTAATAGTCTGAGCAGCAAAGGCAGGAGCACCCTGAGAGTTGGCAGGAACGTTCTGCATAATGGTCTCCTGATTGACAAGGAACGTCTTGTCGCCGCCACGGCCAGAACCAGTATCATAATTGAACTGCGCGACACCTGTGTTAGAGAAGTTGTTCGAAATCCACACGAAGGGGATACGTCCGGTGAAGATACCGACACCACCGCGCAGGACAACAGCACGATTGCCGAGAATATCATAACGGAAGCCGAGACGCGGCGACCACATCGGCTTCACGGCCAGCTTCTGGTTGGTTTTGAAGTCATAGCCCTGCCCTGCAGCCCAGTCATTGAACTCCTTATTCTCCAGCGGAGTGTCCAGCAGCATCGGCATGTCGATACGCAGACCATAGGTCAGCTGGAAGCGGTCAGTCACTTCCCACTTGTCCTGGACATAGAAGCCCAGCTGGGCAGCCTTGAAGGGCGAGTTCCAACGCTCCTTGCCGGCAACGGCAGTAATACCACGTCCCAGGCGGAAGCGGTTGATATTGCCCTGCATGAAGTCATCTGGCGAGTTGAAGTAATAAGTTCCGTAGAAGTCCTGACAGAACAGGTTTCCGAAGCTGTAGAGCTCGTCATGGGTACCAAAGGTTATGGCGTGGTTACCCAGCGTCCAGGTCAGGTTGTCGGTCAGCGTGTAGATGTCCTGGTTCAGCGCGTTAGCCATGGACGAACGCTCGTTACCAATGTTCAGCGTACCGCCGCCAACGTTACTGATAGAAATCATTGGGAAGGCGAGGCCGGGGTTACGCTTGTCGCGTACGCTGGTCCAGCTGGCGTGGAACTCATTGCTCAACTTTTCGCTGAACTGACTCTGCAGTTCGAACACAAGTGAATTGGCCTTTGACACAAAGTCGTAAGCATAGTCGTTGGTAACCAAAGACTTAGCACCAGCGGTATTATTATTCTTGAGTGCGTCCACCAAGCTCCAGCGTAGTGAAGCGTGGTGACGGTCATTGATGTTCCAGTCGAGTTTCAGACCTACTTTATCAGAATAGGTGTACTCTTTCGGAGTACCCAGTGTTCCGGTGTAGTTGACACCTTGTTCGGCAGCAATCTCCTTTACATTATTGAGAAGGTTCTCTGCGAGATCCCAGTCAACCTGTGTCTCAGAGCCCTTGGCACTGTAGGAATTGTCGTATTCCTTATTGGTGCGCTCATAGTTAGCAAAGAAGAACAGCTTGTTCTTAACGATGGGACCACCCAAAGTAACACCCCAGGTGTAATCGGTCATTTTGCCATAGTCCTGAGAGTCGTCACCATTATGCAGTACATAGCGGTTGCCCACGAGGTCACCGTTCTGGAAATATCCGTAGACGCTTCCGTGGAAGTCGTTGGTACCCGACTTGGTGATGGCATTGATAGAACCGCCCGTGAAGCCTGACTGACGAACATCGAACGGAGCAACACTCACCTGCAACTGGTCGATGGTCTCCATGGAGAAGGCCTGTGTACCAGCCTGTCCACCGTTGGCACCATTACTCGTCAGACCAAACACGTCGTTGGCCATAGAACCATCAATCTGGATAGAGTTATAACGGTTGTTAGCTCCGGCAATGGAGATGGCACCACCTTCTGACGAACGAACGAAGGGGTTGATGCGTGCCACGTCAGCAACACTGTGCGAGATGGACGGAATTTCGTTCAAACGAGCCAGGTTGATGGTTTCGGCAGCACCATTACGCGTAGCAGCCAAACCCTGCATACCAATAACGGTTACTTCACCCAGTACCTTGGTGTCGTCAGCCAGCCATACGGGCAGGTTGTAGTTTTCACCCAGTGCCAGTGTAATCTTGTCGAAGGATTTGGTCTGTGCGCCGATGTATGAGACGGTAACCGTGTAGGGACCGCCGGCACGCATACCCTGGATAGTGAATCGGCCTTCTGCATTTGTCACTGCACCATAGCGGGTTCCAGAGGGACCATGAACAGCCTGAACGGTGGCACCGATAATGGCCTCACCCTTCTCATCGTTCATTGTCACTTTACCGCTAATTCCAGAAGTTGTCACTTGCGCCAAAGCCGTTAGCGAAAGCGTTAACAGCGTGGCAATCAGAAAGAACAATCTTTTCTGCATAAAGTTTTATAGTTTAATAATGAATAATTTGGACAGGATAAACCTGCCCGTTTTTGCTTTTTCGGTGCAAAAATAAACAAAAAAAGCGAAACAAGTGTTGTTTCGACTATCTTTTTTTCTTCTTCGGTGATATTTTCTTTTTCCCTGACAAACGTTTTCCCGCTGACACCCCGCCGGACTTAGTAAAAGTAACGGGTTCGCGACGCAACTGACGGGTGGCATGGTCGAAAATAATGTTAGGATTATAGGGGCGGCCGTTGATGCGCACCTCGAAGTGCAGGTGCTCGGTGGTGGCACGGCCCGTACGTCCCGTGAGAGCCAGTTTCTGCCCAGCGCGCACGCGGTCGCCCACCTTCACCAGATTCTTGGAATTGTGGCTGTAGAGGGTCTGCAGACCGTTGGCATGCTTCAGTATGACACAGTTGCCGTAGCCGCTGTATCGCTGTGACATGACGACGACGCCGCCGAAAGCAGCCAGAATGGGGTCGTTGGGACGGGTCTTCAAGTCAACACCGGTGTGACGGCGCCCGCCACGCTGGCCAAAGGGACTGATGACCTTGGCACCGGGCAGGGGATAGCACCAGTCTTCATCGGAGATGTTGTCCAGGTATAGCGTAAACTTGCTGCCTCCGGCAAAAGGGTCGGTCGCCTCTATGCCCCGGTCCGTATTCTTCTTGGCCAGGTTCTTGTCGCTCCAGGGGTCAGGGTCGACAACGGTCACCTCGACATTGAAGCCTCGCTTCCGGAACTCAACCGTCTGGGACAGCAACCGGTGAGACTTGGGGCTAATCATAATCTCGGGATTGATGCGACCACCGTTGACCATGACGGAGAAATCACAGAAAACACGGCCATCCTCACCACCAACGATAGCAATGGTCTGTCCGGCACGTACATGGTCGCCCACCTTCACCAGGTTCTGGGCGTTACGGGCATAGACCGTCTCCAAGCCATTGTCGTGACGAAGCACGACAACATAACCATATCGCGGATGAAGCCATGACATGCGCACCGTTCCCGGGAACATCGCCTTTACGGCGTCGCCCTTCTTGGTGGTAATCTCCATGCTCAGGTCACTCTTCACCGTTGCGGTTCCGACGGGCAGAGGGAAACTGTAGTTGGCCGATGGCATGGACCCGAACTCAACGGTAAAGACATCGGACGAGGCAAACAAGCCCGGGGTCTCAATATTGATTTTCTGCTGCTCAAGGGCCGTAAACTCCGTCTGAGCGACAGCAACGAATACAAGGGCAGACAGGCATGCCGGCAACACGTATCGTATTGTCGTGAAGGGATTACTCTTCTTCATCTTCGTATTCAAAATCCTCCAGGTCGTCAACATCCTCCAAGTCATCCTCGTCAAGGATGGCGATTTCCTCGTCCTCACCCTCTTCCTGAAGTTCGCGGGCGAAACGACTCATGTCCTTGTCGCGGTGAACCAGTGTATCCTCATCGGTAATGGTCTGCAGCTTGTTGCTCTCGGCATTCAGTTCGCGCCAGAGCACATCCTTCAACTCGTCCAGGCCAAAACCTGTGACAGCCGAGATAAACACGACAGGAAGGTCCTGAGGCAGCGTCTCGCGAAGCATTTCCATAAGCTCATCGTCCAGCAGGTCGCACTTTGTAACGGCCAGCACGCGGTGCTTGGAAAGCATATCGGGATTGAACTGTCGCAACTCGTTGAGCAACACCTCATATTCTTTCTTAATATCATCGGTATCACCTGGCACCATGAATAGCAGCAACGAGTTACGCTCAATATGACGCAGGAAGCGCAGACCCAGTCCACGGCCCTCGGAGGCTCCTTCTATGATGCCGGGAATGTCGGCCATAACAAATGACTTATTGTCACGGTATCCGACAATGCCAAGTGAGGGTTCCATGGTTGTAAAGGGATAGTTGGCTATCTTGGGCTTGGCATTCGACAGCGAGGAGACGAGCGTCGACTTGCCCGCATTGGGGAAGCCCACCAGACCGACATCCGCCAACAGCTTCAGTTCCAGGATGATGGTCATCTCCTCCATCGGCTCACCTGGCTGAGCATAGCGCGGAGCCTGGTTAGTAGCACTGCGGAACTGGAAATTACCCAGTCCGCCACGACCGCCCTTCAGCAGGACTATCTCCTGCCCGTCATAGGTGATGTCGCAGACATACTTTCCTGTTTCCGCGTTGTAGACTACCGTTCCACAGGGAACGTCAATATAGACGTCCTTGCCGTCGGTACCGTGACACTTGTCACGTCCGCCGTTTCCGCCATGTTCGGCGAAGATGTGGCGTTCGTACTTCAGATGCAACAGCGTCCAATAATTATGGTTGCCGCGCAGGATGACGCTTCCCCCCTTGCCGCCGTCGCCGCCGTCGGGTCCCCCGTTAGGGTTGTACTTGACGTGACGCAGGTGCATGGAGCCCTTGCCGCCCTTGCCGGAGCGACAGAGAATTTTCACGTAGTCTACAAAATTGCTCTCCATATTCTCCTAGATTGACTAGATTTTCTAGTATGACTAGAGGTTGTCAATCACTTCGCTGATGTCGGCGAAGATGCGCTCAAGGTCTCCCAGACCGTTGATGTGGTGATGGATTCCCTCCCGCTTATACCACTCAATAAGGGGTTGCGTCTGGGAGTGATAGACGACAAGGCGTTTCTTGATAGTCTCTTCGTTGTCATCGGCACGTCCGCTCTGCTGTCCGCGCAGTAGCAAGCGCTTCATCAACTCGTCCTCTGGCACTTCCAGTTCCAGCATGGCTGCTACATGATGCCCCCGTTCGCTGAGCATCTGCTTCAAGGCTTCGGCTTGTGGTATTGTGCGGGGGAAACCATCGAAAATAACTCCTGCATGGTCAGGTCCGAAGGAATCGTAGACCGAGGCCAGAATCGAGACCATCAGGTCATCGGGGATAAGCTGGCCGTTATCAATAAACTGCTGGGCTGTCTTTCCCAGTTCTGTTCCCTTCTTTATCTCGGCACGCAGCACATCGCCCGTGGAGATATGGTTCAGGTGGTACTTTTCAATGAGCTTGTCACTCTGCGTACCTTTTCCGGAGCCTGGAGCTCCGAAGATAACAATATTCTTCATTTGTCTTATAGATGGTTGATTAGTCTTTTACCAAGGTATAAATCTCTCGCAGGTTACGCCCCTGTTGGTCATAATCCAGTCCATAGCCGACGATGAAGTCGTTGGGGATGGAGAAGGCGGCATAGTCAATAGTCAGTTCATCCTCAACCTTTTCGGGCTTGACGAACAGTGAACAGATGTGGACAGAAGCCGGGTTACGCGTACCCAGCGACTCTATCATTTGTTTCATCGTACGTCCGGTCTCGACGATATCCTCGATAATGACAATCGTACGCCCCGCCAGGTTTTCATTGACACCGAGGACCTCCTTGACCTTACCCGTTGAAGTGGTGCCCTGATAGGAGGCCAGCTTCACAAAGGATATTTCACAAGGAATGGTTATCTCACGCAGCAGGTCGGCAGCAAAGATGAACGCCCCGTTGAGCACTGCCAGAAAGAGCGGGTTCTTGCCCTCCATGTCCTTGTTCAGACGGGCTGCAAGTTCCTTCACGCGCTTCTTTATCTCACTTTCGGTAATGGACGTCTCGAACGTCTTGTCCAGAATTCTTACGGTGCTCATAAATTCGACCTTTTGACATTTGCGGGTGCAAAGATAATATAAAAAACAATGTACACATAAAGTTTTTCCAAAAAAAGCGAGTAATTAACGAAGAAATGCTTACTTTTGCACCTATGAAAATTTTCACCAGTGCCCAGATTCGCGAACTGGACAAATATACCATTGAACATGAGCCCATCAAGTCCATCGACCTGATGGAACGTGCAGCAAAGGCACTGACATGGTCCATTGCTGAACGATGGCCTTCTACAACACCCGTTATTGTCTTCGCCGGTCCAGGCAACAACGGCGGCGATGCGCTGGCGGTTGCCCGCATGCTGTCGGATCAAGGCTATGAAGTAACAAGTTACCTGTTTAACGTTACCGGACACCTGTCTGCGGACTGTGCCGTCAACAAGGCGCGCCTACAGGAAAAGAAGTCACGCCAGTTCATTGAAGTAACTCAGGAGTTCGACCCGCCACATCTGGAGAAAGGCATGCTGGTGGTGGACGGGCTCTTCGGCTCTGGTCTGAACAAACCCCTGGCCGGTGGCTTCGCGTCACTGGTGAAGTATATCAACGCCTCATCGGCAGAAGTCGTCAGCATTGACATCCCCTCGGGACTTATGATCGAGGATAACACCTACAACGTGCGTACCAACATCATCCGCGCCGACGTAACGCTGACGCTTGGCAACACTAAACTGGCGTTCCTCTTTCCCGAGAACCAGTCCATTATCGGACAATTACAGGTACTGGACATCAGGCTGAGCAAGGAAGGCATCCAGAAAACCGACGCCCAGTACACCGTGCTCGAGGAAAGCGACGTAGCCCCTCTGCTGAAGCCTCGCAACCCCTTCGACCATAAAGGAACCATGGGACAGGCACTCATTGTAGCAGGAAGCTACGGCATGGCTGGGGCAGCCGTCCTGACAGCTCGTGCATGTCTGCGGGCTGGAACGGGAAAAGTCCTCATACGCACGCCCAAAAAGAATGTGAACATACTACAAATCAGCGTTCCCGAGGCTGTACTGCAGATAGACCGTGAGGAGACCATGTTCTCCGAGGCCATAGATACTGACACATGCCAAGCCATGGGCATCGGTCCCGGCCTGGGTACGGCAGAACAGTCTGCCGTCGCCATGATAGCACAGATACGACGCACCCAGTGTCCCATCGTGTGCGATGCCGACGCCATTAACATGCTGGCCAACCACAGGGCATGGATTCAGCAACTACCCCAAGGCATCATCCTCACGCCCCACCCCAAGGAGTTCGACCGACTGGAAGGACACTCTGCCGACAGTTTCGAGCGTCTGTCGAAAGCACGTCATCTGGCAGAACGTCTGCAAGCCTACGTATTGCTGAAAGGACACTTCTCGGCACTATGTATGCCCGACGGGCACGTTGTCTTCAATTCTACGGGCAATGCCGGCATGGCTACCGCAGGCAGCGGCGACGTACTGACGGGAATAATCACCGGACTGCTGGCGCGGGGATATTCCCAAAAGGAGGCATGCATCATTGGTATGTATCTGCACGGACTATCCGGCGACTTGGCTGCACGCAATCTGGGAGAAGAGAGTCTCATTGCCAGCGACTTGGTGGACTTCCTGCCCAAGGCTTTCCTAAAGCTCAGGAGCTAACGCACCCCATGAGACATAAAGACGTCAAAGCAACGAAAATCAAGAAACACATTAACACAACGAAACAAATGAAAGCAATACGCCCCCTTCTTTTGTCATTGACCATTTGTCTGCTATCACTCATCCCCGCAAGGGCGCAGACCGTCATCAACGCCTACCAGCCGGGAGTGACACCCGAAGGAGCCATATACTTCCTACCGAAAACCGCCATACGCGTTACCGTACAAGTAGAAAAAACCAGTTACCAGCCGGGAGACTTCTGCAAATATGCCGACAAGTACCTCCGACTGCGCGACGTGCAGCAGGAACCAGCTACCAGCTATCGCATCACAAGAGTCAGCATGACCCCGATAGGGCTGCCCGATAAGAGCAAAGCCTATGCTGTACAGTTCAACGCCCGTTCCTCGGCTGCCAACGTAGCCCTTAGTGATGACGGCGTACTATTAGCTGTCAATGCCGAGCCAACAAAGGCCATGCTGCCCGCTCCGTTCGTTCCGGCACGCCGCAGCGACAAAATATCCCCACGACAATTCATGACCGAGGAGATTCTGACAGCAGGGAGTACGGCAAAGATGGCAGAGCTGACGGCGCGTGAGATATACGATTTGCGCGAGAACCACAACCTGCTTATCAAAGGACAAGCAGACTTCATGCCGAAAGACGGCGACCAACTGCGCCTCATGCTCAGTCAACTGGAAGAGCAAGACCAGTCGCTGACATCGCTTTTCAAGGGTATAACAATACGCGACACAACGGAGCAGTCCTACGTAATATGTCCTGACAGCACCATGGAGAAGCGCATCCTTTTCCGGCTGTCACAGCGACTGGGACTGGTGGACAGCGATGACCTTAGCGGCACACCTTATTATATAAGTATCGACGATGAGCACTCGGTACCGCCCGTCATTGAGGAGACCAACAGCAAGAAGAAAAAGAAGGACGAGAACGGATTGTATGTCAACGTTCCGGGACGCATGCGAGTCACCCTCTACAACGGCAACGACGTCATGGCAACCGAGGAAATGGCCGTAGCTCAGTTCGGGCACGTCGAACTACTCAGCGGCGAGCTGTTCAACAAGCGATGGACCACCCACCTGTGGCTGTCGCCCTCGACAGGAGCCGTAGAGCGGCTGGAGGCCGAACAGCCTAAATAACATTCTAAGAAAAGCAGCGGGGGAAGAACGACATCGTTCTTCCCCCGCTGTGTATCAGAAGTCAAGGTTCTGTCCCCGATAAAACCGGAGAAGTGCATGCTGGTAAAGCAGTTCGTAACGAGCCTGGACAAGATCACTCTCTGACTTCAGATAGAGAGTCTTCTGCTCGTTGAATTCAGTGATATTAGCCTTACCATTCTCATATTTCGCCTGCATCAGCACAAAGGCGTCATAACTGCTCTGAGCGGCAGCAATACTACTTTCGTATTTCGACTGAGCAGCGGAGGCATTGAGACAAGTCTGCTGAATTTCCTTGTAGAGCGTTTTTCTGGCATTGTCAAGGGCAAGCTGCTGGTTCTGCTGGTCTATCTTAGCTCCGCGAATACTATTACGGGTCTGGAAGCGATTGAAGATGGGAATGCTGAGATTCAGACCGACATACTGAGAGAAGTTATTCTTCAACTGCTTGCCAAAACTCTCGGAAGGGAAATTGCTGGTGGTATAGTAGTTGGAGCCAAGACCACCGCTCAAACTGAGCGTAGGCATGTAGCCGGCACGTGCAATAGCAATACTGCGATTACTGGCACGAAGCCGAAGTTGCTGGGCAACTATCTCGGGTTTCAAGCCAAGGGCCTCGGCATAAACAATGTCTGGGGAAGGTATTGAGAATTGAACATCTTCACCTATGACAGGCCGTTCGACAGCAAAGCCATCGGCAGTGGGGAGTTCCAGAAGCTGAGTCAGCGTGAGGACGGCAAGAGCCTGATTATTGTCTGCCTGAGTAGCAGTAAGACGACTGTTAGCGAGAGTAGCACACTGCTGTGAGAGTTGAGCACCACTGGCCTTACCATTGTCCACCATGGTCTGAAGACGCACAACCTGCAAAGAGTCGATGGTGATTTGGCGATGAGCCACATCGGCAATCTCCATACAATAGAGGATTTGCACGTAGGCCTGGGCAACCTGCATTCTCACGTCGTTCTTTGCCTTCTCCAGGTCAGCCGTAGCAGCCTCCAGGTTCAACTGGTTCATCTTGACCTGATTGGGAATCTGGAACCCCGTAAAAAGAGGTACCGTAGTGCCGATACTGAACGACGTTGACGACGTATTGGTATTTGAATAGGTATTGTTTGCCGTCAGACCACGTCCGAAAGAAAAGTTCTGGCCAACAGAACCGCTGAGGTCTGGCAGACGCTGATTCTTGGACGTAGAAAGCTGAAGTTCCTGCTGAAGGCAAGTATTCTCCTGCTGGCGAACGACGATGTTATGAGCAACAGCATAGTCACAACACTCGCGGAGCGACCATGCATGGGGCTGTACACCAGCAGAAGACGCCAGGCAACAGCTGATTATCGACAATAAAGAGGCAATCCTGTTCATGGTCTATTTCTTGTTGTCGTCAGTAATAATCTGAGTACCGCGGACCTTATCCTTCAACGAAAGTCCCTTCTTAATCTCAATGTGTACACCGTCAGAAAGACCAATGACCACCTGCTTACGCTCGTATGTCGGTCGTCTGCCACTGTCCTTGACGACATAGACGAAGGTAGAGTCGCCACTGAACTCAATGGTACTCTCAGGAACACAGAGAACCTTTTCGGCACGGGCAAGGACAATCTCGGCATTAGCACTATAGCCAGAGCGGATTTCCCCTCCCTCGGCAAGTTTCACTGCAGCCTTGATTTCAAACTGGTTGGCACCATTCGACTCGACCGCCTTGGGGGAGACATACTCCAGCAAGGCATCGAACTTCAAATCCTGCAGGGCACCGATGGTAATTTTCATAGGCATGCCGAGGACAAGTTGTCCGACTTCCGTCTCATCAATGTTACCCCGGAAAATTAAATCGTTCATGTTAGCAACGGTAGCGATAGTAGTACCATCATTGAAGGTGTTTGAATTGATGACGCTATTGCCGACCTTCACGGGGATGTCAAGGATGACTCCACTAATGGTGCTCCTTATCAGCGTGGAAGAGGCTTTGGCATTCGACCTGCTCACTCCATCCCGGACAACCTGAAGGGCATCCTCTGCTGCACTCTGCTCCTCCCGAGCCTGACGAAGCTGCTGGCGCACTTTGTCAAACTCTTCGTCGGAGACGAGCTGCTGGTTGTGCAATGCCTCTTCACGATTATAGTCTACCTGAGCCTGCCTCAGGTTGAGGGCGGCAAGGCGGACACGGCTCTCTGCACTGCTCAACTGGCCCATGTCAGGGATAACCTTAACTTTGGCAATGACCTCGCCCTGCTGTACGTATTGACCAGGCTCCTTCATCAGTTCAGCAATAATACCAGAAATCTGAGGCTTGACGTTTACCTCGTTACGTGGTTCTATCTTCCCTGTAATGATGGTTGTCTTCTGAATACTGTCCATCTTCGGGGTAAACTCCAGATACATAATGTCTTTCGGCCGGCTTTTCTGCCAGAGGAACACAAAGGTTCCGATGAAAATCAATGCGATAATCGCAGCGAAGATGAGTTTACTGTACTTTTTCATTATTCTATTTTTATGTTTTGTAGTCTTACCAAGTCAACAAGGATTGGCCCTACTCGTCGCGCATGGCATCCACTGGTTTGATACTCATTGCACGGGCAGCAGGGGCCAGACCCGCTATGATTCCCATGGCGGATACAAGGAAGGCACAGAAGATGGCGGTCCAGAACCCCACTTGGAAGTGGGCTGCAAGGATTCCGTCCTCGGTATTGGCCAGTTCCAGCATCTGCAGGATGAAGACAGAAAAGAGGATGCCACTCATACCGGCAACAAGGGTAAGGACGACGCTCTCACTGATTATTTGTCCAAGAATAACACGAGGCGTGGCACCGATAGCACGCCGTATGCCAATCTCTGTAGTACGCTCGCGAACGGTGACCATCATGATGTTCGAGACGCCGATAGAGCCCGCCAACAAAGTGCCGAGACCAACCAGCCAGATGAGGAAATTCACGCCACGGAAAAGATTGTCAAGCAATTGGAAGAGTACTTCGGTGTTGAAGACCATGGCCCCCTGTTCGTCTGTAGGGTCAACGGTATGGGCACGGGCAACGGTCTCACGGATACGGTCGGTAATACTAGACATTACCACTCCCTTGCGACCAATAACAGCAATCATGTCGACAGCATTGCCACGATTGTATGCCTGCTGCATGAAAGTAAGTGGAAGGACGACATTCGTACCAGCATCGCCGCCAAAACTCATGGACTGGCTCACATTGTAGTCAACACCAACAATCTGATAATAGATATTGTCAATGCGGATACGCTGTCCACAGGGGTCACCGCCATTGGGAAACAGCTCCTTATAGGTCTTCTTCTGAATAACACAGACTTTCCGGTGTTCACGAATGTCGGCCTCATCAAGATAACGTCCGTAGTACATCTTCGGTTCGTTGACATAGCGATAGTCGGGCATGGCACCCGAGACGCCGACAGTCGCCTTGCGGTCGCCGAAACAGGCGATGCTTCCATTACTGAAAAGCAAGGGAGTAACGACGTCAAGCTCAGGAACACTACGCCGGATACGGGCAACGTCGTTGTAGTCCATCGTCCACATGCGTCCTTTACGGAAGCCCTTATATGCCTTACTCGTAGGTTGTGCCCAAACCATGGCAGCGTTCGTGGAAAAACCCGAGAAATTCTGCTCGAGCAGTTCCTTTAGTCCGGCGCCGCCACCCATGAGGGTAACGAGCATAAAGACGCCCCAAAAGACACCGAAGCCTGTCAGGATGCTCCGGCTCTTGTTTCTCGTCAAGGTGTCGAGGACTTCACGATAGCTGTCAATATCTATTCTCATAGTTTTCTATAATCTCCAGTATTTTTCTCTTAGTCGGCGCGAAGTGCTTCAATAGGAGGTATACGGCTGGCCTTATATGCCGGTATCAGTCCGGCGACAGTACCAGCAAGAACCATTATCAAGGTCGCCTCGATGCAGACGTCAAGTCCAACGGTGGGGTCGAGGAACATGGTGGCCTTGAACAAGCCTGTATCAATGGTCTCGTGGCCTATCGTTGCATCCATATACTCATTAGCTGCTACGCCCAGCACCATACCGATATAGCCGAAGAAAGTGGTGATGATGACGCTCTCGACAATAATCAGACGCAGGATGTTCCAAGGTCTGGCGCCAATTGCCTTTCGTATTCCGAACTCATGGGTACGCTCCTTGACGGTAATCAGCATGATGTTCGAGACGCCTACGATGCCTGAGAGCAGCGTGAAGAGTCCCACAATCCAGAGTGCCGTGCGAATGATGCCAATACCCTTCTCCATCTGCAGGTTCTGCGTGAAGCGGTTCCACAGCCACACGGCGTCCTCGTCTTCCGGGTGAGCCTGATGTTCAGCGTTCAGACGGTGACGGTAGTCTCTCTCAAAGTCTTCGTTGGCTTGCTCAGTGGGCAGACCGTGGAAGGTAAACTCTATACGGCCGGCATCGTCGGTGTTGGCACCAAAGATGCGCTTGATGGCCGAATAGCTGCTGAACACCTCGGCCCGCCCGTTCTCGTTTTCCTTATATATACCAACCACCTTAAACGCCAGATTGCCGACTTTCACAAACTGTCCGACGAGCCTTGCTTCGCTTCCTTCCTGTTGCGATTGAGCAGCAGGAAGGTTCAACAGTTCCTTCGCCTGCTTGTTCCCAAGGACAAGCACCTTGCGGCTCTCCCGGATGTCAATGTCGTTGACAAATCTGCCATAAAGCATTTCCACCTTGTTAATCTTCGTGTGATTGGGGTATACACCGCTAATGCCCGTACTGATGTACTGCCGGTCGAGACTAATAGTAGCATTGGCATTATACTGGGCACCCACCTCATCAACGTTCTTCGAGAACTCCGTAGCTGTAATACTCATGTCATTCTCATGCAGACGTACTGTCCTACCCTCCTTCAGTCCCTGATAGGGTTTCGACGTCATACCACCATAGACGACCATCGACGAACTGAGGAAACGGTCGCTCTGCTTCATGTTCGCGTTAATCAGTCCGTTACCGGCACCAAGCAGCACGATAAGCATGAAGATGCCCCACGCCACGGCAAAGCCCGTCAGTGTTGTCCGCAGCTTGTTACGCCGCGCCGTCTGACATATCTCATTCAATAACTCCATCCTTGATTCGGATTATACGGTTCGTCTGTTCGGCTACTGTCGGATCATGAGTAACAATAATCTGGGTAATATGCTCGTCACGATTCAAGTCTTTCAGGAGTTGCATTACTTCTATACTCGTCTTAGAGTCTAATGCCCCCGTGGGCTCATCGGCCAGTATGATTTTCGGCTTCGTGATAAGAGCCCGGGCGATGGCCACGCGCTGCCGCTGACCGCCACTCAGTTCGTTAGGATAGTGTGAGGCCCAGTCCTTGAGACCGAGACGATCAAGGTATTCCAATGCCAGCGCATGCCTTCTCTTACGGTTCATACCCTGATAGAACAATGGCAGTTCCACATTCTCCACAGCCGTCTTAAACGAGATAAGATTAAACGACTGGAAGATAAAGCCTATCATCTTGTTGCGATATTCTGCCGCACGTGTCTCCGACAGATTCCATATGCGCGTCCCTGCCAGCTCATAGCTGCCGGAATCATAATTATCCAAAATACCGAGAATGTTCAGCAGAGTCGACTTTCCCGACCCCGAAGCCCCCATGATGCTGACAAATTCACCCTCACTGATATCCAGGTTGATACCCTTCAGCACGTGCAGGGGCTGTGCACCATAGTAAGTCTTATTTACGTTCTCTAAGTGAATCATATATCATTATGCCTTTGTTCTGTCCTTTTGACGCTGCAAAAATAGCAAAAGTTGCATGTCTTACAAAAAAAACAAGGGGCCATGCCGCCGGCAATCATCAGGATTACATATTATTAACACTCATGGCAGTAAAAAGAAACCGGCAGCCCTATAAGTGGGGCTGTCGGTTTCCATATATGATGAGGGGAGTACCCCTATCTGCTTTAGCACTGAGCAAGCTTGCCGTCGCTGCCGAGCACATCGACAATCTTGTGGATGTACATCTTCTTCATGTTCTCGCGGGCGGGCTTCAGATACTGGCGGGGATCGAAGTGGTCGGGATGCTCAGCCAGGTACTTACGCACGGCGGCGGTCATGGCCAGACGCGAGTCGCTGTCGATGTTGATCTTGCAGACGGCGCTCTTCGAAGCCTTGCGCAGCTGCTCCTCGGGGATACCGACGGCGTCGGGCAGGTTGCCACCGTACTTGTTGATGGTATCGACCTCGTCCTGGGGCACAGAGCTCGAGCCGTGGAGCACGATGGGGAAGCCGGGCAGCTTCTGCTCGATCTCGGCCAGCACGTCGAATGCGAGGGGAGGAGGAACGAGCTTGCCGGTCTTCGGGTCGCGGGTGCACTGCTCGGGCTTGAACTTATAGGCACCGTGAGACGTACCGATAGAGATAGCCAGCGAGTCGCAGCCCGTGCGGGTAGCGAAGTCGATGACCTCCTCGGGCTTGGTGTAGTGGCTCTCCTCAGAGGCTACCTCGTCCTCGACACCGGCCAGGACACCGAGCTCGCACTCAACGGTAACGTCGTACTTGTGAGCATACTCCACAACCTGACGCGAAATCTTGATGTTCTCCTCGTAGGGCAGGCTCGAGCCGTCGTACATCACGCTTGAGAAGCCCATGTCGATGCAGTCCTTGCAGAGCTCGAAGCTGTCGCCGTGGTCCAGGTGGAGCACAATCTCGGGGTGCTCGCAGCCCAGCTCCTTGGCGTAGGCCACGGCGCCCTCAGCCATATAGCGCAGGATGGTGGCGTTGGCGTAGTTACGTGCACCCTTCGAAACCTGCATGATGACGGGCGACTTTGTCTCCACGGCAGCCTGGACGATGGCCTGCATCTGCTCCATGGTGTTGAAGTTGAAGGCGGGGATGGCGTAGCCGCCGGCCACTGCTCTCTTGAACATGTCACGTGTATTCACGAGACCTAAATCCTTGTAATTTACCATAATGTTTTTTATTTAATTATAAAAGAATATCTGAGTATGAATGTGAGCGCAAAATTAAGGAATAAAATTGAAAAACACAAGCGGTTCGGAATCTTTTTGACTGCCGAACCGCTTGTTTTTTCAATTATTTGCAATACTCCTTGTCGTATGCAAGTCTTTTGCCAACTGCATCTTGCAATTTATTTCTTCTCTGGAGCTATGGCCTTCCAAATGAAGGCTGCCAGCGCACCGCCCACCAGCGGGCCAATGATGAATACCCATAGGTCGGCCATGGCCTGTCCACCTTGGAACAAAGCGGGACCGATACTGCGGGCAGGATTCACGCTGGTACCCGTGAAGTGAATGCCTACAAGATGAATCAATATAAGCGACAAGCCGATGGCAAGTCCGGCAAAGTTGTTGGTAGCGCCATTCGTCTTCGATGTAGCTCCCAGTACAACGAGCACGAAGAGCGTGGTAAGCACGACCTCAACTATCAGACCATTGGTAACACCGAAACTACAGGCGTTGGCTCCTGTGGCAGTTGTAATGACTGCCGACGGGTCTGCCGTTGACACGATGCCGGCCAGCACGGCAGCAGCAAGGATGGCACCGATAACCTGGAACAGCATATACATCCCACAATCCTTGGCACTAATACCACCATTAAGGAATACGCCCAGCGTAATGGCGGGATTGATGTGGCAACCGGAGATGCCGCCAATAGTGTAAGCCATGGCCACGACTGCCAGACCAAAGGCAATAGCAGTACCTACCACCGAAGCAGTATCAGATCCACACCCCAGGGCAACGGCTGCGCCACAACCCAGAAACGTCAGCACGAACGTGCCGACCAATTCAGCAAAATACTTTTTCATCTACTTACTTTTTTAAGGTTAATTATATTAAGATGATGTCTCGTCATAGTTCCTTGTAATCCAGGTAATCAAAGCGGGCCCACGTCACGCCTGCGGCAAACTGAGCACCGCCCTGCCATGCATACATGCCCAGCCTGATATCACGATAGTCAGCCGAGGGCGCCACCGCACCTATCATCAGGGAAGCGTCAATACGTTCCAACCAGTGATAGCGATTGCCGTCGGTAGAATAGAAGAAAGAGTAGAATTTTCCTTCTTTCTTGATTCTCAGCCATACGTCCTTCACGTTTCCTATACGGACTTCAGACACCACCTGGCGCAGGTTCTTCAGCGTATAGCGCATCTTGACACGCAGGTCGCCACGCAGGTTCTGCACATATACTTCGGCATGAACGTCAGGCATGTGATAGACAGTCAGTCCGGCCTCGTCACCAGCCACAGAACCTGGCAGCCGCATCTTCGTCTCCAACAGGAAGAGGCTGGTATCCTGACACCGGCCGACAAATGTAGGATGGTCGTTATCCGTCAGCGAACTATTGGAGGTGCCCAGTTCCAACCAGCCGTCATACATACGGTACTTGGAGGAATCGGGCTGCTGAATATACTCCCATTCGGGGCCTAAGGGCTGGTTGAAGTCATAGTGCCAATATCGTTTTCCAGGCTCTGCCGCCTGTACAAGCGTCACGCACACAAGAGCAAGCATTAGCAAGAAGTGTCTCTTTCCTGTCATTTTTTTGTCGTTGATGCGGCAAATATAATAAAAAAAGGTGAAACGGCAAGGGAAAACCAGAAAAAAAACTATCTTTGCACCAAGAAAAGAGACATACACTATCATGGAGAATCCATACATCAAGCAATACCCTGACCTACTGGCTGGAAAGACCCTGCTCTACGCGCACGGTTTCGCCAGCAGCGGACAGTCAGGCACCGTCAGCCGCCTCCGCACCGTATTCCCGAAGACACGCATCATAGCCCCCGACCTGCCGGTCCATCCGCAGGAAGCCATCACCCTGCTGCGCCAGCTCTGCGCAACAGAGCATCCCGACCTCATTCTGGGGACATCCATGGGCGGCATGTATACTGAACAACTGAGAGGATTCGACCGCATCTGTGTCAATCCTGCCCTGGAAATGGGCGAGACCATGAAGGCGCACGGCATGACTGGCACACAGCAGTTCCAAAATCCCCGTCAAGACGGCGTGCAGGAGTTCTACGTAGACAAGGCACTTATCAAGGAGTATCGGGAACAGTCCGAGCAACGCTTCAAGGATGTCGACGATGCCGACCGCCAACGTGTTTACGGTCTCTTCGGCGACAGGGACACCACCGTGGACACGTACGACATGTTCCGCGACATTTACTCGCAGGCCATCCACTTCCATGGTGAGCACCGCATGGACGACAGCAGTTTTATGCACAGTGTGGTTCCCGTCATCCGGTGGATTGACGACCGGCAGGAGAAGCGTGAGCGCCCCATCATCTATATAGGCACAGAAACGATGAAGGACGCCTATGACAAACCGACGGCCAGTAGCCAGAAAGCCGTTCGCATCCTCATAGAGCACTATCAGGTCTACTTTGTCGGCGAGGAGGACTCAACTGCCTGGCTCGAGGAGTACATCAACGTACCTGCCTGGCATCACGCCATCTGCACTCCACGCCGCGACCTGCTCTACGGTGACTATCTCATCAGCAAGAAAAAGGAGGGCGACACCATGGCCACCCTCCTGGAATATGGTTCCGATACGTTCAAGACATGGGAAGACATCATTGAATACTTCTCACGTCTCGGCGGGCAGTAGCACGACACCTTCCTGTTTCTTGCCGTCCATCATGATTTTCAGTGGGTGTTCGAAGCGCACGTGCCGCACATGTTCTGTCTCCTCGATGGCTGGCATGACGTCGAGAATCTCCTTTTGGAAGACTCCGTCACCCGTGTAAGTATTCACCGTAAAGTAGCCTACGCCGAACGAGGTGAGGTTCTGGAAGAAGTGCGTACCCTGGGATGGGTCCACATGATAGTTCTTCAGTCCTGACTCCACAATGACGCGGGCTGCCGAGATATGGGGCCACTTGACAGGAATGCCCAGCCAGTAGTCGCTCGAGCCCCATCGGCCAGGACCGATGAGCACGTAGGAGCGTCCCTCGTCCAGGAAATGCTGGTTGATGGTCTCTATCTCACGGGCTATCGCCGGATTGTTGGCGGCAGTGAAGTCATCGCCGGCCTTGACATAGACGACATCAGTAACGTCCTCCGAGATGCCATGTCCCAGCGAATTATGGGAGCGCAACAGGCACTGCTCGTCAGACAATTGAAGGAGGTCCTCTTCCAGCACCTGCTTGGAATCGACAATAGGACGTATCTGCAGGAGGAAGAAGTCTCCCGTCACCCGGCCCTCCTCATTCTTTCCAATGTTACACGCGAACTCTATCTCCACTGGGCGTTTCATGCCCTCCGCGCCACAGCGCTGCACCATCTGCAGTATCTCCGGGAGCGGGAACACGCCTTGCTTCAGCACACCGCAGAAAGAGATAATCTTACGTCCTCCCTCATAGATGCCGTCACGGATGACCTGATCAACAGGGTCGAAAGTAGACGCGAGATAGTTCAATGAGCCGTCCTTGTCAGCCTCCTTTACCCGAAGCGACTTGATGTTGAAGCCATCGTCTACCTTAAAGTCATCACCCACATGGGTCATGTCCAGCGCATAGAATCGTGTCTGCGTGTCACGCAGGGCCGTCTCCATCTCACTGGTCTGCAGCACCTGTGTAGGATGATAGGGGGAGACGCGCAGCGTCTGTCCGCCGTCTACGATATACTTTCCCAGTCCGAGAGCCAGCGATGCAATACCCTCTTCGGCCGTCTCGTCACCAATGGGGTAGTAGTTCAGTGAGCGTAGCACACCGGAGAAGTTGGGATAGAAGCGGTCACCATACTGCTTACCTACCACTTCCTGCAGGATGACTGCCATCTTCTCCTGGTCAATGACGTTCTGCGTTGCCGTCATGTATGCCTTGGAGTCATGGTAATAGACAGAGGCGTAAACGGCCTTGATGGCACAGGCCAGCATGCGGAGCATCTCGTAGCGGTCCTCCAGATAAGGTATCATGTAGGTACTATAGATACCCGCAAAAGGCTGGTAGTGGCTATCTTCCAGCAGCGATGAGGAACGGATGGCGATGGGTGACTTGACTGCATCGAAGAAGGTGAAGAAATCAGCTATCAGCGAGTCAGGCAGCTGTGCCTTCATGAAGGCAGCAAGTATCTCCTCGTCCGAGGCATCGCTGAGTGCAATTCCCCAAAGATTGTTGTTGTCCATGAACTCATCAAAAAGGTCGGTACAAAGCACTACCGTTTTCGGTATACCGACGGAAACCTCGGGAAACTGGTTCAGTTCGGGATGGCGCTTGATAATGCTGTCCAGGAATGCCAGGCCACGCCCCTTGCCGCCCAGTGAGCCTTCGCCGATACGTGCGAAGTGGGCATAGCGATCGAACTTGAAGCGGTCGAAGACGGCCACAATGCCGATGTTCTTCAAGCGACGGTACTGTACAATGGCATCGAATATTATCTGCCTGTGGGCATCGACATCCTGAAGCTTGTGCCACGTGACGTGTTTCAGGAACTGCGAGACGGGGAAGATGGCACGCGCACAGAGCCAGCGGCTCATGTGGTTACGCCGGATGTGGCGTGAGAGCGAGTCGGCAGGAATCTTGAAAATGTTGTCCTGCAGTTCCTTGAGCGACGACACGCGTGCCACTTCCTGACGTGTTGCCGGGTCACGGAAGATAAAGTCACCGAAACCCATATGTTCCTCCAGTAACCGGCGCAGGTCTACATTCATCTTCTTGGAGTTCTTGTCCACGAAATGGAAGCCTTCAGCGCTGGCCTTTTCCCTGTTAATTATCTCGCTGGAATCCAGGATAAGGGGGACGTACTCGTCACGCCGCCGTATCTCACGGAGCAGTTTCAGACCGGCCTCCGGGTCTCCTTCTTCGACATGTGACAGGCGTCCCGGTACTGTCTTCATCGGGAAGCGCGTATCGCTGATGACGCCTAATGTATTCTCGTGATACTTCTCGTAAAGCAGCATGGCCTCCTCGTAGTTCGTGGCCAGCACCACCTTCGGACGGCCGCGCTTGCGTTGAGCGGCCGCATGGGGGTTCAGTGCCTCGGTGGAGAAACGTTTCGACTGTGCAAGGATATAGTTATACAGGTTAGGCAGCACGCTGGAGTAGAAGCGAATATTGTCCTCAACCAGCAGAATCATCTGCACACCGGCCTCCTTGATGTCGTGCTCGATGTTCATCTTGTCCTCTATCAACTTGATGATAGAGAGGATAAGGTTGGTGTTGCCCAGCCAGCAGAACACATAATCGAAGACCGACATGTCCTCGTTCTCAATACGCTTGGTGATGCCGTGCGAGAAGGGGGTGAGCACCACACAGGGAATGTCCGGGTGTGACTGTTTCACCTCACGGGCTACGGCAAAGGCGTCGTTGTCGGCATTACCGGGCATACAGATGACCAGGTCAATGTCCATCGTGCTCATCACCCCGGTAGCCTCGTCGGTTGTCGACACCTGGGTGAAGGTAGGCGGATAGCGCATGCCAAGTTCCATGTACTCGTCAAATATCTTCTCATCCACGCGACCGTCGTCCTCCAGCATGAAGGCGTCATAGGGATTGGCCACGATGAGGACATTGAAGATTCGCCGCGTCATCAGATTGACAAACGACACGTCCTTCAGGTAGAATTTGTTCCACTCCTGTGGTATATTGTTTTCTTCCATGTGAAGCATTATTTTAGAAGCTGTTTCTTGCCACCAACGATGTAAAGTCCGCGTTTCGGGGTCTTCGTCACCCGCCGTCCCTGCAAGTCGTATACGGCAGCATCGGTACGCTGCGGTGTCACAATGACAATACCCGTATTGACAGTCTCTGCCGTGCTGATGACGACATTGTCGACAAGGATGGTTCCAGGATCGTAGTTATAGCGGTTGTTACGCTCATAGATGCCCTTGACGAGCGCGCTCTCGCCCTCACGGAGTGTGTAGGTGCCGTCGAGGACCTTCTGCCCGGTGGCCTTGTCGCTGATGGTGTAGTCCACGGATGTACTCTCTATATCAACGTCGAGTGTCAGGTGATACCAGTTCTGCGCCGTAAACGACCATGTGCCGTCGCTGCCCCGTTCCGACTGTCCTTCGACAATCTGTTCGTTGACGATAGCGGTAGTGCCGCTGGGGATGGTCAACTCGAACAGGTATGGGTTGTGGACTTCTGCACTTGTCGTTACCCAGAACCATCCCCAGTTGTTGGCAATCTCGGAGGCCGACTGACTCATGACGGCAAAGTAGGCCGTCTTGTTGTCTTTGCTGATGGCCAGGTCCAAGTCCACAGAGTAAGTCTTCAACCCAGTGAAGTCGGCATCCGTCTGGATGTAGTCAGCCCGGTCGCTGGCACTCTTCACGCTGGCGGCCACCCCAGTGCTGCCGCTGAAGGAAGGTGTCACCAGATAGCCGTTGCCACGCTTCCAATAGTCGGTAGCCGTACCCGATTCGAAGTCGTACTGAAGGAGAATCCGTTTCCCTGAGTCGTCCGGCTTCGGGTCGTCCGGCTCCTCTGGCGTCTTGGGAAGACCGTCAGCATCGAGCCACGACAACACTGCGCCATGGCTGTTTGCAAGCTGTTTGTTCCAGGTAGCCACGGTTTCGGGAGTCGTGTCGTCCTGATTGACAAGCACGGCAACGGCCCCTTTCTCCTTACAGTCGTTGACGAAGTAGTGAATGTACCAGCCATAGCTACCGACGAGTTCCCATCGGCTGGTAGCACTCATCTGTTGCATTTCCTGCGATTCGCCGGCCGACTGCAGACAGCCCATCTCGCTGCCGGCGGTAGTGCTTGTCAACTCGTTGTCACCAAAGACAAAGCGTACGGTGTCTCCCTTCTCCAGCGTGTTATACACAAGACACCACCGACCAGAGTTGAAGGCCAGTCGCGCACTCATATCGCTGCCACCCACCGTGAAGGTATATGGCTTTCCTGCCGTCCGGCTGACGGTGAGGCAGGGCGGCGTCGTGTCAAGCAGATACTGATGCAGGGGATTCTGCGTGTCAGCGGCAATGGCCATGGCAGCACAGTAAGCATTGTGCCATGCCCCAAGCAGACTGGTATGAAGCGTTCCGTTGCGATAGAGCTGCGTGGTCTTCCACTCGCCATAGGCACTGTAGATGGGGTTAGCCACCCCCTCCAGGTCGATGTAGGAGACGTCCTTCTCCTCGGCCACCGTCTTGCCCCACTGCCGGTAGTTGTTGTCCATGCCCAACTGGCCGTTCGAGAAGCTGCCACGCGGCGTACGCGAACAGAGAATGGGGATGGCTCCGAGGGCACGCACCTCGTCAATGAACATACGCATGTATTGTCCGAAGCTATAAACAGTCTCTTCTACGCCTTTATTGTTGGTTACTACACGGGTGTCGGTAGCCGACGTACCTCCGATGACCGACTTTGTCTCCCAGTTGCTGCCACCATCGTTATGACCGAAGGAGATGACGACGTAGTCGCCCTCTTGGATGCCAGCCTTCACCGTAGGCCACTCGTAATTATAGTAGGTACGTGACGAGGTGCCGCCGAGGGCGTGGTTCTCGACCACGAGGCGGTCGGCATCGAACCACTGCTGGGCAAACAGCCCATAGCCCCATTCGCCGTTCCAGCCGTTGCCGGCCGTGCCGTTACGCATGGTGGAGTCGCCTATATAAAAGACGACCGGCTTGCCTGACTTGCGGGTCTTGCCAGCCGGCGAGGGTCTGGTAAAACGGTTCTGTCGCACATCGGCCAGCTTGGTGATGTCCTTGAAGACGTTTTCGTTGACAAGTTGCTGTGCACTGGCAGTCAACCCTGCAAGCATAAGTAGAATGGTGACAATATGTTTCATTCAGATAGCTTTTGGCTGCAAAATTACCAATTATTCCTGAATTACGGGTCTTTTTCTTCATTTTTTGCTTGGTCTGTTACCTCTTTTTCCTTACCTTTGCGCCGCAAACGTAAACTCAACATCATCAATTCATGGAACAGAAACTCAGAAGAGGCTCGCTCTGCGTCCAGGCGGGCTACAAGGCCAAGAACGGCGAACCGATAGAATTACCTATCATTCAGTCGACCACATTCAAGTACGACGACTCGGACGAGATGGCAAAGTTGTTCGACCTGGAGAAGGAAGGCTATTTCTACACCCGTCTGCAGAACCCGACGAACGATGCCGTAGCAGCCAAGATAGCCGCCTTGGAGGGCGGTGTGGGTGCCGTACTGACCTCCTCGGGACAGGCAGCAAACTTCTACGCCGTGTTCAACATCTGCGAGGCCGGCGACCACATTGTCACCTCCAACGAGATATACGGCGGCACTTTCAACCTCTTCGGAGTGACTCTGAAGAAGCTTGGCATCGAGTGTACCTTCGTCAGTCCAGAGGCTTCTGAGGAAGAAATCCAGGCAGCCTTCCGTCCGAACACAAAAGCCCTGTTCGGCGAGACCATATCGAACCCCGGCTGTGCGGTGCTCGACATAGAGAAGTTTGCACGCATTGCCCACAGGAACGGAGTACCCCTCATCGTTGACAATACCTTCGCCACCCCTATCAACTGCCGCCCCTTCGAGTGGGGAGCCGACATCGTCACCCACTCCACCACAAAGTACATGGACGGCATGGCTACCCAGGTGGGCGGCTGTGTCGTTGACAGCGGCAACTTCGACTGGCTGGCTCACGCCGAGAAGTTTCCCGGCCTCTGCACCCCCGACGAGTCATACCACGGACTTACCTACGTCAAGGCCTTCGGAAAGATGGGCTTCACCACGAAGCTCGTGGCCCAGCTGATGCGTGACCTCGGCTCCATCCCCGCCCCGCAGAACTCCTTCCTGCTGAACCTGGGGCTGCAGACGCTCCACCTGCGCATGGCGCAGCATTGCAAGAATGCCCAGAAAGTGGCAGAATTCCTGCACGACAACGAGAAGGTGGCCTGGGTCCACTACTGCGGGCTGCCTGACGACAAGGCCTATGCCTTAGGTCAGAAGTACCTGCCGAACGGCTCCTGCGGCGTCATTGCCTTCGGACTGAAGGGCACTCGCGAGACGGCCATCAAGTGGATGGACTCCCTGGAGATGATCAACATCGTGACCCACGTAGCCGATGCACGCACCTGTGTGCTGCACCCTGCCTCGCACACTCACCGGCAGCTCTCTGACGAACAGCTGCGCGCAGCTGGCGTTGCACCGGACCTCATCCGTCTCTCCGTAGGCATTGAGGACGTGGAGGACATTCTCGACGATATTCGTCAGGCATTGGACAAGATTTAACACTTTGTAAGTAAAAAGTTGAAAATATTCGGCAATTTCCTTGGAAGTTGCCGAATATTTTCCTATTTTTGCCGTGCTGAACAAGCAAAATGAAAAGCAGCAACCCTTTTACCTAAAACTATAATACTTATGGAAGTTGAGAAAATCATGCAAAGCCTGGAGAAGAAGCATCCGGGCGAGTCAGAGTACCTTCAGGCTGTACGCGAGGTTCTGGAATCAGTAAAAGACGTCTACAACCAGCATCCCGAGTTCGAGAAAGCCAAGATTATCGAGCGTATCGTTGAGCCGGAGCGCATCATCACGTTCCGTGTGCCCTGGGTGGACGACAAGGGCGAGGTTCAGGTGAACCTGGGCTATCGTGTACAGTTCAACAGCGCCATCGGCCCGTACAAGGGTGGTCTGCGCTTCCACCCGTCGGTAAACCTCAGCATTCTGAAGTTCCTCGGCTTTGAACAGACGTTCAAGAACGCGCTGACCACGCTGCCCATGGGCGGCGGCAAGGGCGGCGCAGACTTCAGCATCCGCGGAAAGAGCGACAACGAGGTCATGAAGTTCTGCCAGGCATTCATGACGGAACTCTACCGCCATATAGGTCCGGACGAGGACGTTCCTGCCGGTGACATCGGTGTAGGTGCACGCGAGATAGGCTTCCTGTACGGACAATACAAGAAGCTGACCCACCAGTTCCAGGGCGTGCTCACAGGCAAGGGCATGGAATGGGGCGGCAGCATCCTGCGCCCGGAGGCTACAGGCTACGGCGCACTGTACTTCGTCAACCAGATGCTCACGGAGCACGGACTGGACATCAAGGGCAAGACGGTGGCCCTGTCGGGCTTCGGCAACGTGGCCTGGGGTGCCGCCAAGAAGGCTACCGAGCTGGGAGCCAAGGTCATCACCATCAGCGGTCCTGACGGTTACATCTACGACCCTGCCGGGCTGGATGCAGAGAAGATAGAGTACATGCTGGAACTGCGTGCCTCGGGCAACGACGTGTGCCAGCCTTATGCCGACGAGTTTGACGGTGCCGAGTTCTTCGAGGGCCGCAAGCCGTGGGAGCGCGAGGCCGACATCTATCTGCCCTGTGCTACGCAGAACGAGCTGAATGGTGCCGACGCCGACCAGATCCTGGCCCACAAGCCGCTGTGCGTCGCCGAGGTGTCGAACATGGGCTGCACAGCCGAGGCCGCCGAGAAGTTCGTGGCTGCAGGAATGTTGTTTGCTCCCGGCAAGGCCGTCAATGCGGGCGGCGTGGCTACCTCGGGGCTGGAGATGACCCAGAACTCCATGCGTCTGTCGTGGACAGCCGAGGAGGTCGACCAGCGGCTGCACCACATCATGTCGAGCATTCACGGCCAGTGCGTGAAGTATGGCAAGGAGCCTAACGGATACATCAACTACGTGAAGGGTGCCAACGTGGCCGGCTTCATGAAGGTTGCCAAGGCCATGCTGGCGCAAGGAATCGTATAGTAATGAGAAAGCCCCGCCGCCTGCCCCACCCTGTATGGAGGGGAGTGGTTACCTTGCTTCTGGCATGGGGTAACTTCTTCCCTTCAATCACCTCGCTCCTGACGCGGGGTGACCTCTCCTCTCCATACAGTAAGGTGCAGGAGGCGGGGCTTCACGCCCAGACCCAGAGCGGCAAAGCCTCCTTCTATCCCCGGAAGTTCACCGGACACAAGACGGCCAGCGGGGAGCGACTGCACCATGACTCGCTGACGTGTGCCCACCGCACCTATCCTTTCGGTACGATGCTGCGCGTGACTAACCTGTCGACAGAACGCAGCGTCGTGGTCCGCGTAACTGACCGCGGGCCGTTTGTAAAAGGACGCATCATCGACCTGTCATGGGGCGCAGCGAAGGCCATCGGCATGATTGCCCAGGGAATAGCCCCCGTCATTGTCGAGAAACTGGACGGCTTCACCGTTCCCTACCGTCCGGACGACAGCACACACGTGCCAAAGCTGGAACTGGAACTGGCCGACATTGTCACCAGCAACACCAAGCCCATCTGGCAGGAGGAGCTGGGGGTAGACCACAAAAAAGTACAGCGGCGCATGAAGAGCACCGCTGCAAAGTCGCGCATAGAACAGTTTCAGGACTACCTGAAAGAGAAACTCAGCTGGTAGTCCCTACCCTACTTCTTTCCCTTACCTTCTTTTTCTGGTCACGATGGTCAGTTCCTTCCACTGGCCAGGCACCTCGTTGCGTCCCTGTGCCACACCGACACGGATGACGGCATGCCCGTTCTTCAGGCGGTTGTCGGCCTTGATGGTGGCCGAATAGCGGATGCCTTTTCCGGGGGCAATGCTCTCCACGCGCAGGTTCGGCGAGATGTGGAGGTGCTTGTTACGGGTGACGTCGAGCACGACGGGCTGCACGTTGTAGGCTGTGCGACCGCCGGTATTCATGATTTCGAACACCACCGTGCAGTACTCGCCGCGGGTGAGTATGCCGTCCTTGTTGGTGTCCAGCAGGCGTGCATGGCGTATCTGGAGCGCCGGCCTGGTCTCTGCATTGCGGATATCTGTCTCCGGATAGCCGTTTCCTTCCTCGAAGACGATGCGGTCGTCACCGCCATTGTTGGGGTCGAAGCCGCTGTCGTCGCGCTGGCCGATGGCGTTGCGCTGTGCGCGCTGCTGCTTGTAGGCCTCGTACTTCTGCTGTTCGGCCTTCTCGGAAGCATCGCCAATGGCTGCGCCGACGATGGCGCCGCCGGCCATGCCGACAATGGTACCGATGTCACTGCCACGCGCTCCGCCGGTAATACCGCCGATAGCCGAGCCAAGAATGGAACCCAGGGTGCTTCCGGTATAGGCGCCGGCACCCGCATATGTGCCGCAGCTGCTCAACAGGAGCAGCGTGCTGACGGAGAGTATCAATACTTTTTTCATCGTCGTATGCTTTGGTTTTCGGTGCAAAGATAGCAATTCCGGAGGTATTACGGGAAACAGAAATCCCTAATTCTGCATAGGGGAATCCCTATTTTCGCTGTTAACGGGGGAAGCAGAAGCTGCGACGGCCCGAAGCACGGAAGCCCCAGCCGTCGGAGGCCTCCACCTCGACGGTATGGGCGCCGTGCCGTGCCGACGGCGGAAGCGGCAGTGTCCACAGCTGGTGGGAGCTGCGGCGGCGCAGGGGGTTCATGCGGCTGTAGCGCGTGGGGTACACGCGTTGCAGGTTCAGTTCGCGTGCCCGCGCCACATTGGGGTCCATGAGGTCTGCCTTCCGGCAGGTCTGCCACGGGCCGCCGTCCACGCGGCAGCGCACCACGGTGCTGTCGCAGCCGCCGTAGACGGTAGCCATCAGCGTCCCTGCCGGGATGTCCTTCAGGTCGCGCAGACGGGTGTCAAGCGTGTCGACACCCGTCACATGGAGGGTCATCTGCCGACCGGCATCCTGTCCGACGCACTTGCAGCGGAAGGTGTAGCGGCTGTCGTCGAAGTCGACGATGAAGTAGTTGCGGGGCGTGCCCTCCTGCTGCAGGGCGGCGGGCACACCGTCGGCGTCCTTCTCGCCCACCCACCAGAAGCCGCAGGTGGCACCGGCTACCAGCTCGTGGACGCGGGTCGTGCCCTTCTTCATGAAGAATCGTCCCACCTGGTGCATGTGGCCCGTCAGCGCCAGCACGTCGCCACGGTCCTCCAGCAAGTCCAGCAGGGCGTCACGATTGGCCGTGAAGGCCAGCGGTATGTGCATGCTGAGGACGACAAGGACGTTCCCCGGGACATACTTCAGGTCCTGACGGACGAAGTTCAGCTGGCGGTCGGACAGGTAGCCGCGGTAGCCGCGGGCGCCTTCGCCATAGACGTTGTTCAGCACGATGACGTGGACGCGACCCTCGTTGAAGGCATACATGTCGGCGCCGAACGACGTGTTATAGGAGCAGCTCTGTCGCCAGCGTATGGTATCGGCGTCGCGATCGTGGTTGCCCAGAACGGTCCACGTGGGCTGCGGCAGCTGCTCCAGCAGCGTGCGCAGGTCGGGGTAGAGCCGCATGTTGTTGTTCACCAGGTCACCCACGAAGAGGTTCAGGGCCGGCTGCCCGCCTGATGCCAGCAGCTCGGGCCACAGGCTGCGGGCGGCATACTCCATCTCCTGATAGTCGGACACTTGCACGTCGCCGATGACGTTCACGCGGAAGCGGCGACTGACGGCCTTACGGGTCAGGGGGAAACTGACGTCACCGCCGTCGGCAGCTCCCGTGTAGTGGAAGTTGGCGTTGACCAGACGGCTGCCCGCCAGCGTGTAGTCGGCGGGAAGTATGGGGAAGATGCTACAGCCGTCGGTCTCGGGCAACTGGTAACGTCCGCGGCCGTCGGTGACGACAATGGTGTCGCCGTTGCTGACGGGGATGCCCTTCAGCCCGCGCTCACCGCGGTCCTGCACACCGTTGTGGTTGCGGTCGGCAAAGACCACACCGCTCACCACGGAATGCCCTGCGACAGGACAGGCAGCCAGCAGGGCCACGGCCAGACCTGCAAAAAATCGGTTCACACTCATTCGCATTGCTGTTCTCTGTTATCTAATGCCATCGCAAAGATATGGTTTTTCCGTGAAATCGCGAATACTTTCACGGATTTTTTTAGCATGGCAGATGTAAATAAAAGATACCGGATTTTAACATTTCAAGGAAGGGCAATCCAGAGCGGAAACGGGGAGAAAAAGGACGCGACAGAGCACTGCAGGAATGAAACCGGGAAGGACGACTTCTGAAAAGGAACAATTTCGGGCTGTTTCTACGGAAGTTCAGGACACACACCTTTGTCAGAAGTGGGGAAAGGTGCCGAGTTGCACCCCGAAACATGGCACTTTCAAGGGTGAAAGGTCGGTTCTTGCGACCCGAAAGATGCCGGCTTTCAAAAACCGTCTCAGGAGAAAAAGCCGCCAATACTTCATAAGTCATTAAGAATCAACCGCATAGAAAAACACCCCCAATTTCGCAAAAAAGTCAGCAAACTGCCTGTCGCTGACTTTCGCGCGAGTTTCAGGCAGCCATTTGTCCGGAAAATTCATTTTTTTAACATTTCAGCCCTTCATGAAACTGAGGAAAAAGAACGGGGAGCCCGCAATTGTTTTTGCGGGCTCCCCGTAATCATTAGTCACAAGCGATGACTATCGGACGGCCTCAGCCTCAGCAAACTTGAAGAGGTGAATCTTGTTGTTTGCGTCCGTATAAGTGATATAGCCAATACCGGTAGAGGTGAATGCAATGTTCACGTCGCCGGCAGAGTCACCCTCAGCGTCGGCAATCTTGATGGGTTCTACCCACTGCCTGGTCTCGCTGTCCAGATAGAGGTAGTAGATGCCCTTGTCACCTGTGTAGTCGTTATAGGCAATATACGGGGTTCCGTCAGGAGCAATGGCTGCACGGACAATCATGTGACGGTCGTAACCAGTGGATGTGTAAGGAATGGGAGGCACGTCGCCACCGACAGTGGTTAAGGCTCCGTTCACCACCTTCGACATACGGACCTTGTAGACGCCACCGTCAGGCTTGTCGGTAGCCAGCAGATAGAGCGTTCCGTCAGGAGCAATGGCCATGCTGTTTTCGTAAAGGTAACCAGAAACAGCACCTTCGGGAAGTTTTGCGTCCAATACCACTGACTTGTCCGTTGCGCTGGCAGCCTTGATGATGGTATAAGCGTAAGGCGCTGATGCAGGAACAAAGAGGGCATAGGCTACCTTGCCGTTGCTGGCAGTAGCTGCAGCGCCATATGTGCCGGAGATAGGCGACTCAGTCTGCCAGGCTGTTCCGTTCCAGATGGAAGTGATGGCAGCACGCTTCGCATAACTGCCGGCAATGGCAGAGTTCTGCATAGCCGTAACAATCGTATTCTCCAGAGCGGCAATGCCCATGTAGGCGGGCGACAGGGTCTCATAGCCCTGGGTGCCGACCAATTCCCACGCCGAGCCATTATACTTCATGACCGAGGGAGACTTTTGGTTGGCAGACCCTTTGTCGGAATAAAGAATATAGGGAGTGCCGTCGAGAGCGATGTCCATGCTGTAGTTTGAGCCGGCAATAATGTTAGTGAAGGAGGCCGCACCGACCTTAGCCCACTGGCTGCCGACAAACTTGGCCACCGTCAGCTTGTTGTCTGCACCGCGAACGCCGAAGGCTACATAAGGCTCACCGGTCTTCGGGTTCAGTTTCAGCACTGCACCTGCATATACACCAGTCACAGTCTCGTCACCTGTAACAGCAGTTGCGTCGAGCACGCCAGCCTCTGTCCAGACCATATTGTCGGCCTTGTTGATGGTAACGGTAATCATGACGTTCTTGGACTTGTCGCTGTTGGTGACAACATAGTCAACGGGAGCAGAAAAGTCGTTAGCCGTCTCCTGGCTGACCTGCTGGACACCGCCGACGGCGATGGTGTTACCCTCATTCACCGTGAAGCGTGCAACAAGGGCAGACTTATCAACACTGGCGGGCATGGATACAGCAACGTCTATCTTGCCACCCACGGCGGTGGTGGGAACCTCTGCTACGTAGTCCTTGGACAGGACACCGGCATTGTCTTCCTGATAGAAACCGAAGGTGAGCATCTTCGCTGCCTCAGCAGGCTTGTCCTTCTCCTCATCCTTGTCGTCACAAGCGACAAAGGTCATGGCAGCAAGCAGTGCCACCAGGGATGTCTTCATAAAATTCTTGATTGTCATAAGTGTTTTGTGTTTGTGGGCCGAAGCCCTGGTTAATATAAAGTTAGTATCTGTTGATTCGCAAAAGGTCAGGAGTTACGCTTCTCGATGACCACTTGACGCTGATTATGGTCGGGACCGGGATAGCCCAGCGTATAGCCGCGGCTGTTGCCGGTGAGGCGGATGGTGAGCGTATTGTCCTTCGTGGGGTCCACCGTGTGCTCCAGCCAGCGGATGCGGATGGGCATGGTGTAGATGCCGGGCAGGAAGGTGAGCGTATTGCCGGTAGTGACTATCTCGTAGTCGACACCGGCCGTCAGGCCGTCGCCCACCACTATCTCGAAGTTCACGTCGAGGCTTTCCGTCTGCGCCCGTGAGGAGAGGTAGACGGTATAGGTATTGACGTTCTTGACGTCGGAGAGAACCACGGTGGAGGAACCGCCGGTGGCGGTGGCTATGCGGACGAAGGGCTGGTCGAAGACGATGCTCTCGTCCATCTCACAGGCTGTAAGCAGCAGGAGCGTGGTCAGCAGATAGAATACTTGTTTCATACGCAAGGGTACATATCATAATAGGTTATTCGTCAGAGGATTCTTCCGTGGTGCCCGACGTCCGCGGCTGGTTGACGGTGGGGTTGGGCTGCATGTTGAGGTTGGCGTCCAGCTCACGCTGCGGGATGGGCAGCACGAAGTAGTCGCTGGGATAGTCAATGCGCTTGACGATGGAGGTGGTCGACTTCTCACGGACGAGGTCCTGCTTCCAGCGGGTCAGGTCGAAGAAGTTATGGCCCTCGAAGCAGAGCTCCTTGACACGCTCACGGCGGACAAGGTCCAGCAGCTGGGCGTCAGGAGTAGCATCCATGACGGCAGTGGCCTTGTCGGCACCGACGGCACGCTCAACGATGGCACGCAGGTACGGGCGGGCCGTAGTATAGTCGGAGAGGTTACAGGCTGCCTCGGCAGCGGTAAGGAACATCTCGGAGAGACGGAACACGAAGGGGTCGTCGCGGCGGGCCTGGTCAGAGGCCAGCAAAGAGATGTCGTTATCATACTTCAGGCAGCGGCTGGCATTGCCCTGACGCAGCAGCTGGAGGCGCAGGTCACCGGCGTCAAAGAGCGTCAGCAGCGTGTCGGCGGGCATGCACGACGGCGACACGGCATCGTAGAAGCTCTTCAGGCTGCCATTCATGTCAATGCCCGACAGGCGGAAGATGGCCTCGCCCTGATAGTTCAGGTCACGGAACATCTTGAGGTAGTCGGAACCCTGAGACAGCTGTTGTGTGCCTATGGCTTTCTTGGCATAGGCAAGGGCCTTCTGCCATTCCTCCATATACAGATACACGCGGGCATACATGCAGTTGACGGCCTGGAGCGAAGCGTAGTGGTAGTCCTGTGCAACGTCGTCGGTCAGGATGCCGGCGGCATTGCCCAGGTCCTGAAGCACGGCCTCGTAGACCTCGCGGACACTCTTGCGCTTCACGTTCTCGTCGGCGCCGGGGGTCTTCCACAGCACGGGGACGCCCAGGTGGTTATGGCTGGCGGTGTAGTTGTAGGGCTGGGCATAGCAGCGTACCTGGTCGAAATGACACATGGCACGCAGCAGGTAGGCCTCGCCCAGGTAGCGGCGGCTCTTGGAGGCCGTCGGCGGGTCGAGCTCTATCACGTCAGGGGCGTACTGGATAATATTGTTCACATTGGCCTGGGCAGCATAGATGTTCACCCAGATATGCCCCACGGCACCCGTCTCCTGGTCGGCTGCGCTGGTGAAGTTGTACTGGTCGACCATGGAACCGGTAGTGGCATTCATGAGGCACATGTTGCCTGCTACGTCGGGGTACTTCGTGAACTCGGCGTCGTAGTAGTCGTAGACGGCATTGTAGGCACCGACAAGGCCGGCACGCAGACCGGAGGGGTCACGGAGGAAACTGGGGATGGTGGCACGGCCCTTGAGCTCTACCTCCAGGAAGTCGCTGCACGACGTAAACAGCAGGACACTCATCAGGGTACACAACGCTGTACCGTATCTTCTTTTCAATGTTCTTATCATCGCTCTTGTCTCTTGATTCTTTGTTACAGTTCCTAAAAGCCCAGGCTGACGGCCAGCGAGAACTGCCGTTCACTGGGGTAGCCGCTCATGCAGGTCTTGTAGGAGTTCTTGTTCTTCCCGGAATAGGGGGAATAGATGAAGAGATTGTCGGCCACGAACGACACGTTGCAAGAACGGACGCCGTAGGGTTGCAGGAGGTCGCGCGGCACCTCGTAGCCCAGCACGAGGTTCTTCAACGTGATGAGCGTCTTGTTGAGCAAGGAGCGGGTGCTGCTCATAACAGAGCCTGTGCTGACGTTCCACAGGGGCTTGGGGTTAGCGGTGACGTCGCCGGGCTGACGCCAGTGGTCCAGCTGCTCAATGCCCTGGTTGGCATCGGCGATGTAGCGGCCGTCGGAGTTGATTTCATGGAAAATACCGCCGAAGGCATAGCCGCCGAACTGGTAATTCAGCTGGAAACGCAGCGAGAAGTTCTTGTAGCCGAGGGTATTGGTCATGCCGCCGAAGACGTCGGGGTTGCTGTTCTTGTCGGCTACACGGTCGGCATAGTTGAAGGTCTTGGTGATGTTGCCGTTCTTGTCGTACCACATAGGCATACCGTCAGCCGGGTCGACTCCGGCCCAGCGCACCAGGAAGTAGGTATGGGTATCGTAGCCCTCCTTATAGGTGGTCGTAGTGAAGTTCTTCTGGATACCATTATACAGCTTCAGCAGCTTATTGCGGTTGTGGGCCAGGTTCAACAGCGTGGTCCAAGAAAAGCCACCATCAGTCTTGGGAACGAAGTTCTTGGTCTCTACGGTCACCTCAAAGCCGCGGTTACGTATCTCACCGACATTGCGGTAGACGCGCAGGTCACCCGTGGTGCGGCTGACGTCAAGCTTACTGAGAAGGTTCTTCGTGTGGTTGTTGTAGTACTCCACCTCAACATCGAAACGCTTGAGCACCTCCACTCGCAGGGCAAGGTTGGTGGCATAGGTCTTCTCCCAGCTCAAACTGGGATTGGGACTGCCGGACTGCTGACCGCCTATCTCGCCGTTGTAGGAGTAGCTGTCGCCGTAAGCATAGAGACCGAGAGCCTGCTGGGAGCCAAGGCGGGAGTTGCCATTGGTACCGTAGGTGGCACGGAGCTTCAGCACAGTGAGCCACTCGGGAATCTTGAGGAACTTCTCGTTATGAATATTCCAGGACACACCGACAGAGGCAAAAGGTGCCCAACGGACATCGGAGCCGAACTGGGACTTACCGTCACGGCGACCGTTGACGGTAAGGTAATAACGATGGTCGTAGGAGTAGCTGAGCTGACCGACTAACGACATGGAGTGCTCGGTTGTGCTGTTGTTACGGCCATCAGTACTGTTGGCGTAACTGACGTCACGGATGTTGTCGTTGAAGAAACCGTAGCCCCATGCCTGCACGGTAGTATAGTCCAGCGAGCCACATTCAAAAACGCCCAAGGCACCGACCGTATGCTTTCCAAACGTACGGTTGAAGTTCAGGCGATGGTTGGTGGTCCACTTCGAGATATGGCTGGAATAGCGTGAGGAATAGGCGTTACGCACTATCTCACCGTTGGACGTGGACATGCCCGTCCAGTTCTTCGAGGAGTTGTACATCTCCTCCAAGTTACTCTGGAAGTCAATGCCGAAACGGCCGGTATAGGACAGGCCCTCCAGAATGTCTACACCCAGCATGAAGTTGGCATTGACGACAAGCGCCCGCTGCTGGTTGGTATTCTGCTCACGCTCTGCCACAGAGTTATCAAGGAACTTGTAGTCGCGATAGGTGGGATTGCCTTGATCGTCGGCCACCACCTCACGGTTGTACAGGCGGAAGCTGCCGTCCTCGTTATAGGGAGACAAAATGGGCAGGTTGTTGTACACCTCACGGCCCAGGTTAAACAGGTCGTTGATGTTGTAGGAAGCCGACAGGTTGGCACCGGCCTTGACGTACTTGCCTATACGGAAGTCGGTGTTGGAACGGAGCGTGAAACGCTGCTGCTTTGTACCCTTGATAATAGGCGAATTCTCGTAGTAGGAGCCGGACAAGTAGTAGTTGGACCTGTCGGAGCCGCCATTCATCGACACATTGCCCTGGAAGGTATTGCCGGTCTGGTAGAACTCATCGTACCAGTCGGTTTCTGTCGTGGAATAGCTGTTCAGCTCGTTGTCCTGGAAGGGGAACAGGTCCTCACGCTGACCGGAATTAGTCCATGCCTCATGGGCAAGGGCAAGATACTGCTCACTGGTGAGCATCTTCGGAGCCGTTGACATATCAAGCTTGGCAATGCCATACTGCACATTGACATTGACATTCGTCCTGCCGGCACGGCCTTTCTTGGTGGTGATGAGAATGACACCGTTGGCACCGTCGGCACCATAGATAGTGGTGGCGGTAGCATCCTTGAGGACAGTGATGCTCTCGATATCATCGGGATTTATCAGCGACAACGGGCTGATGGTATAGTTCTGACCGGGCATCTGGTTGGTGGCACCTCCAGTATACATAGGCATGCCGTCAACAACCCACAGGGGCTCGTTGCTGGCCGACATGGAAGCCTCGCCACGGATACGGGTGTTATAACGCGGACGGGCGCTGCCGGGGGTGTCGCTGTTCACATCTACCGTAAGACCGGGAATGATGCCCTCCAACATGCGGTCAAGACGCTGCTGGGGAAGACTCTTCAGGTCGGCAGAAGTAACCTGATAGGCAGAACCGACAAGGTCGCTACGCTTCTGCGTCGTCCCATAGGCTCCGACAATAACGACATCCTTGATGGACGTGGCATCCTCCTGAAGAGTAACAGTAGGGGCAGAAGTTCCACGCACGACAACGCTCTGGCTCTTCATGCCTATGTAGCTGTAGACGAGCGTGACGGGGAACTGCCCGACACATCGGAGCTGATAGCGGCCATCAATGTTTGTCACGGTTTTTTGCTGCGTCCCTTTCTGCTGGACAGTAACACCGATAAGCGGGTCTCCCTGGACATCTACGACATTACCGGAAACGACTTTATCCTCCGGGGCAGCTGAGACGCTCCCCTCATTCAATGCTGGTTCAACTGTAGCCGACAACGGGGCTACCAGCAACAACAAGGACAAAAGAAAGAAGGTTCTGAATGTTCGCATATTACCTCTCTTCGTTTTCATTTGTATGATTGCAAAGATACGTAAAATAACGAAACGCACAAGCATTTCGTTAAAAAATTCTTCTTTTTATTTACATTTTTCCGCAGACAGCACAAAAAAGAGCGTCCCCACCCGCTTGGGTGAGGACGCTCTCTATCACGGAAATGGTAATTTCTATTCAGCCTTTGCCTCCTCGGCAGCAGGAGCCTCTGCCTCAGCGGCGGGTGCCTCAGCAGCGGGTGCCTCAGCAGCAGCCTCAGCAGCGACGGGTGCCTCAGCAGCAGCCTCAGCCTTCGGAGCAGACTTGCGAGAACGACGGGTAGACTTCTTCTTGGTCTCCGTCTTTGCCATAGCCTCGTCAAAGTCTACAAGCTCAATGAAGCATATCTGTGCAGCATCGCCCTGACGAGTACCAAGCTTGATGATACGAGTATAGCCACCGGGACGGTCGCCGACCTTCTCGCTCACTGCAGAGAAGAGTTCCTTGATGGCTTCCTTGTTCTGCAGGTAGCTGAACACGACGCGGCGTGAATTGGTGGAGTCCTCCTTTGCCTTGGTAATCAGGGGCTCAACATACTTCTTAAGTGCCTTTGCCTTGGCAACAGTCGTAGTGATTCTTTTGTGCATAATCAGCGAAATGGCCATGTTGGCAAGCATGGCACGACGATGATCTGCAGTACGGCCCAGAT